>CAXDRT010000057.1:0-10934 GCA_963991835.1 uncultured euryarchaeote | reverse complement strand
GGCTCACACATCGGCTCAACAAGGATGATGCAAAAATGGTTAAAGAAAATGATCTGGCTTCATTTGGAAGTGAATCATTGCATGCTATTGTCACCGTTCTTACTGAAACGAATTTAGATGAGTGTGGAGCGTTTCTTGAACTCGAAGTAACAAACGAAAAGGAAGCGATTATTGCAGCGACAACATGGAAGCAGAGAGCGTCTGAAAGTGAAGCACCTCCGCTTGTCCTAATGCTGGATAACTTCGGCCCTGATCGCTGTAAAGAGATGGTCGGCGAGATGATTGAGATGGAATTGCGAGACACTGTTGTTCTAGAAGCAAGTGGAAACATTGTGTTTGATGATTTGGAAGAGTGGAGAGAATGCGGTGTCGATGTGCTCTCAACAAGTGCTGTCAACCGCGGCGTAGAGCCAATGGACCTGAGTATGCTCATCATACAAGACTGAGGTGGATGTATGGAGCATGCTGCTGACCCGAGCCATCCGCGTTATCGTTCGCTACTTATGCGTCATCGACTTGAAGTTGCAGCAGGGAAAGGAATGCTTGCTGATTCAGCATTAATCGCTCATGGTCGAGGCGAGGCATACGATTACCTGCTTGGAGAAAAGACCATTCCAAGCGCTGATTTTGCAACCAAAGTAGCGCTCCGATGTTTGAAGGATGCAACTCATCCGATCCTTTCTCTTAACGGAAATGTTGTTGCATTAGCCGGCGACGAGATGCTTCAATTAGCCCATTTATTGGAGTGCCCAGTAGAAGTAAATATTTTCTACAGAACTCCTGAACGTATGACTGCTCTCTTATCGGATTTGAATGAACGAAAGGAACGTCTTGGATTAAATGTTGAAATTCTAGGAGCAAATCCAGACGGTGAAATTCCAGGTTTGAAAGGTCCAAGAGCAAAATGCGAAACAAGGGGCATTCTGCAATCCGATGTATTGCTGGTTCCTTTAGAAGATGGAGATCGTTGCCAAGCACTGGTGGCAATGGGTAAAACAGTCATTGTTATCGATCTTAATCCTCTTTCGCGATCTTCTCAGACTGGCACAATCACGATTGTTGACGAGGTGTGGAGATGTATTACGAATATGATCGATTCCTCTACATCAGATTTACCTCGTCAATCCGATTATATTCACGAAGAGATACTGCAAGGCGCTCTTGATTCCATTGTCGATGGAATGAAGGAACGATTCAAGACTGCAGAATAATCATTTTCTCATCCTTGAGGTGGGAAGGCTTCAAGTGCCGTCATCACGGAGGGAGTTCCATGAGTGAGGAGAGTCAAGAAAGTCGCGGACTTATCGATGTAAACGCCCTTCCTGAACCCGTTCGACGAATGGCAGAAGTCATGCATGGGCTTGACCCTGAATGGAGCATTAACACATGGCTTAGCCAGCAAGCAGAACAAACATTGGCTTTGATTCGACATGATCTGAAGCGTGAACGACTCCTTATGGAACAGCGTCAGTTTCGACTAGATGATATTGCATCACGAATCGAACCTGATAGTTCTAAAGATGAACATCAGATGAGCATCTTTGATTGCTTTGGTCTCGATCAAGACAGAATATTCACTGGCCTGTCTCAACGCAAGGAAAGTCCGCGTCTGGAAGAAGGCGAATCTCATGGTGCTGAAGCGTTCATTGAATTGTTGCCTGATGACCAAGGAGATGACCCTCTCTTAGCTGTTGCATGTCAACTGGTTGTAATGATTATTGATGGCGAAATCGAAAAAGGAGAACCAGTGGCAACACTCGATGTAATCTTCAAACGAATGTCGGCTCTTGGAGTCTCTGAAGATGAAATCGATGAAGCGATTGACCATCTCCTTTCTACGGGTGGAATAATCGAAGTCGACGATGACTGTTTTCTTTCCATGATTTAGGGAACCCTCGGACCTCCCACTGATGTATTAAATGGTCTCAGAACCATATTCTATACATGAGAATTCTAGCGAGCATCTTCTGTGGTTGGATGGTTTGGTTAACCTTCATCACATGGCACATGACACGCCCTGAAGTCGCAGTCTTAGCGGGGATCATTAGCGTCTTCGTGTGTGAGTCTGTTATTCATAGGGCTGAACGAAAAGCACTCCAACGTGAGCGATTACAACTTCGACAACAACTGAATCTTTCAGCGTACAACATCAACCAACTACAAGAGTCGCTTCAAAACGTACAAGCAGAACTTCATCGAAGAGACATCATCGGCACACCAGCTGCGCGTGAATTACTAAAACGACAGGAGGAAGCGATTAACGCACAGTCATCAGCCCTGGACGATCGTTCGAGTAGACAAGATCGAATGTTTGTGGCGATGGAGCGCCTTCTTGCCTTCCAAACCGAACAAACTGCGTCGATTCAACAACATCTAGCAGAATTGCTGACACAGCTTGCAAAAGAGCCTCGCCAACAAGTAACGATGACAGATAGCGTCCTTGTACAAAATCAAGAGGAAGAGCGCATGCGTCGCCAGTTCCGTAGTATGAGTAACGAATTTATTGCAGACTTATTCGAGTAGCGGTATCTTGAGAACGGACAAGCGCCTGGCTTACCACATGGCGACCAAGCGAGAACATGCTGTTGCTATCCTCGATGCGATGGAATCCAAGGTGCGCCTACGATCAAGAACAATCCTTGGAATCTGTATTGGATGCGTCTTTCTTATCGCAGTTGCAATCTTAACTCAGTGGCAATTTGGCCTTGGAGGAGCATTGCTCATCGGACTTCTAATGCAACTTACTCACGAGCGTTTTACAGTCGCAGCCGACGCAATGATTGCAACACATTTAGGCAAACTGGGGTGGGAAGAGGCTGCTCTAGAAGATGCTGCTTCACTATCGAAATTGCATGAGTATGCTGGAAGAACTGAGGAATAACAATGCAATCGATTCCAAAAGGCGTGTACTCACACATGGCCTTAAAGAAACGCTGGTTCGTCCTATCCTTCTCTCTCGGCATCCTTGGATTTGGTATTGGATATCTTGTCTTCGAACAGGTTCTAATCGGTCTCATTGGAAGCCTTGTGGGTCAGTTTTTAGCAATCGTAGATTACATTGATCGACGTTCATCTGCGAATAAGTGGATTGAGGAAATGTTGAGTGAACTCCACATCGACATCGATGATTTTGAAGGGGCATTAACGCTCGAAAAAGTACTTGAAAAGGTCAATATGCAAACGATTGAGGTCGAAAAGAATCCTGTGAGAACTCGTGGAAAGGATGTTCGCGGATTTACTAGCGGCGTTCTAGAATCCGATCTTGATGACCAACAAGCGATTCGTCCTGTATCCAAACACGATGAATACGCAAATCTAGATCAAGACTTAACCGTAGCTGAACAGGTCAAGGCTGAAGCTGACAAAAGATATGCTGAACATGCTCAACAACGTTGGGAAGAGGCTGAACGGAATGATCCTGATCTCATTGAGGCAGGAGTTACGCGACTTGGAGACCTCGTCACAACAGATTATTTTGAGAAGAATCAGGATTCCAAAGCACTATCAAAACTTACATCTGATCAGTCTTCAAGTGATGAAAAGTGAACAAGAAGAGCGTCAACATCATCGCGTAACTGGCGAATGGATTCGTTTTCAATTTGGATTTCAATACGAACGAGTCCTTCATCCTCTTGAACTGAAAAAGAGTATCCTTGCGAACCTAGAATCGATTGTAAAGGGAGTGATTTGTCCTCTGAACCTTCCCATGTGATGACAACATGATGGTTGGAGGTCATGATTGGTCCAAAGGGTGGACTCATATGAGGATGACGTGAGCAAGAACCATGGCGGATTCAAAGGCTGACCTTCTTGCAGGCGCAGGAGGGTTGGTTACTGAGGAATCTCAAACACGCCACGATGGAAGGAAAGCATTGCTTCTCGTTCGAAATAACGAAGACTGTACGGAATTTGTTGCCCTTGCGGAAACAATGGGGATTCGTATCGTTGAACGCGTCGAACAGCGAGGAAGAGATGACCCCAAATGGTTCATGGGCCAAGGTAAATTACAAGATATTGCTGAAGAATTAGCATCGAGAAGTGCAAACCATCCTTGGGAAAATGTTGACTTGTTGCTCCTCCATACAAATGCAACTCCGCGCCAATTGGTTGGTGTGAACGATACTGTTGGATTGGAAGTGTGGGATCGTGTACGCCTCTTGCTTTCTCTTTTCACTGTACACGCGTCCAGCGTTGAGGCGAGAACTCAAGTCAGAATTGCGCGATTGCAATCTGACCGTACTGTTCTGCGCGAAGTTGTAAAGCAGCAAACTACTGGTGAACGTGCTGGGTTCGGAGGTGCGGGGCAAACCGCAGCTGGTTCAGTATTAACGAACGTCAACGCAGAGTTAGCGGCTCTTCGAAAGAAACAGCGAAGACAGAATAAATCTGCATCTGAACGTCGCAGGCAGCGGAAAAAACAGGCTGTTACTGTCGGTTTAGCAGGATATACTAACGCAGGAAAATCGAGTCTTTTTCGAAATCTTTCTGGGAAGGAAGTCCTTGTCGAAAATCGTCTTTTCTCAACTCTTGAATCGACTATTGGACGGCTTGAAGCAAGCCCGCGTGTCCTCTTAGCAGATACGATTGGATTTATTGACGGCTTGCCAAATGCTGCTCTCGATGCTTTTCGAGCAACACTTGCTGAAGCGATTGAATGTGATTTGTTACTGTTACTTGTTGATGTCGGAGATCCAATAACAGAGATTGATCGAAAATTACAAACTTCATTACGTGAACTTTCTGAGCGAGTACTTGATTCAGATCACTCTTCGGTCATGGAACGTATCCAGCTTGTTTTAACCAAGGCAGATTCAACCTCTCAAACATCTATTGATTCTGCTATTGAAATGGTTGCAACACATGGATTCATCAATCCGATTGTTATTTCTTCTCACACTGGAATTGGTATTGAAGAGTTACGTGCAACCATGCTTCACTCTCTCTTCGGCCCGCAACGTACTGTAATTCTTCATCCTGGAAAGCATGATCAGCCTGCCATCGAATCTCTGCTTTCCCGATTATTCGATTCTGTGTATGTCCATGATCATCAACGAGATGGAGATTTCATTGAGGTCCGAATCAGTGCTTCCGATGAGACAATTGCGATTCTACAATCAACGTATGGCGAACGCATCGAACTCAAGTAGGCCAAGGACGTGCAGTCTCTATGGGCGAAGAAGCAGAAGAGGTTTGGGAGGGTATTGAAAGCCTTCCTGAAACTGACTCAGCGGTTCTGTTTGCTTCCTCTGGAGCGACATTCACCATACCAGATACGTCATTGCACCCAATTACGAAATCGATTGCGATTTTCGTAATTTTCATCGCTGCTTCTGGGTTTCTAAATGGTCTTGATTACGCCTCGCCCGATTCTGGTCTTGTCCAGCCTGATGAATTCGTATACCAGTTATCGAAAACAGCACCTCCTAATTCAGCCATGTTTGACGGCATGGTTTACAATCATCTCGGGGAGCCAATCGAGGGAGCAGAAATCAAATTAGAATGGGAAGAGAGGGAAGGGTGGTACAACTCAAGCGTCACTTATACCGATGCGAATGGTTCATTTTCCTATGAATACATCAAACCTGGTTTGGCTCGAATCGACATTTCAGTCGAGCGAGGAAATTACACAGATACATTGGTTGAACGGTTGCTTCTTTCCCCACCAGCATTGATTGAACCTTATGGATTTACGCGTCTTGATTTCAATGTTCCTTCATCCGATGTCTTTGCAAATGAGCCCTGTCCATTCGAACAAGAAACGTGTACAAAACGATTGATTGACCGCAATGAAGAGCAGAAAGAAAATCCTCGAATGGATCCAAGCGCCGCTGGAATTTACATCATGCTCGGTTTTGCTTTCATGGGGGTTTCAATCATCTCGGTTGGCTTTGTTGTCTGGGCGCTAAGAACTGGTTCTGTAGGGATTCTGAGGATGAGCACGATGTTTGCTTTCTTTGGCGTAGGCCACTATTATTCAGCATGTATTCTTGGATTGACGGCTTTCTTACTTACATTCGCCATCCCGAAACGAAAAAAGGTCTTGCAAGAGGGTGTTGTTGAAGCAAATCTGCAATCTTCCTTATGAGGGAAAATGCATCGGACAACATGGACCTGACCCAATCCACATGGATGGTTCGAGACTTAGGACAGGCTGCAAGTGATGTCCTCCTTCTTGAAGACAATTCAGTCCTTGCAGGTGGATGGGATGGGGCGATCAAATATTGGTCTGCTGAAGGCGAAACAGTCTGGGAAATTGCTACTCCGAATAGAATCTCTTGCTTAACCATCGAAGCAGACAAACTCTATGCAACATCTGGGCTTCATCTTCTGAAAATCGATTTGACAACAGGAGATGTTGAGTGGCAAATCCAACTCGAAGGTTCTGCAGATGCCGTTGTTGTTACCAAGAAGTGTGTTCTTGCGTCGTCATCTGTTTATGATATCGAGCACAATGATTTCCTTGAATCGGCACTTTGGTCAATTTCTTTTGAAGGAGAGATTCTTGAAACTCACCGAATGGATGAACGGCCCTGGACGCTCCAATTGTCTGAAGGGAAGGTTGTTGCTGGACTTGGGCGACCAAAAAACGGATGGATTAAACTCAGCAAGAATGGAGTCATAGAAGAGCATCGAGAAGGATGGGCTACGCCTACAATTTGTTCGTCGAACACCATGCCAATTCTCTTTGGACGCGCTGATGGTAGTGTTGTTGACATGGATGAAATCGTTCATCATCAGATGAACGACTCAATTGCTGTTCTTTCAAATCAAGAAGACATGCTCTTGACGGCTGACGATTCGGGCAGAGTTGATTTGTTGACAACGAACATAACTCGGTGGTCAAAGACTGGAGATGCAGTTGTTGGACTCAAGCATGGCTTTACTCATAATAACGAGGCGACCATTTGGATCGCTCGATGGAATGGGTCGAAGGGGACGATGTGTGTTCGAAATTCATCCTCTGGAGATGAAATTGCTCGGCTGGAAGGTGATCGTATTCATGCAATGTCTGTCAACGAAAACAGGGTCGGAATCGCTACTGAAGCTGGACAAATTATTGTTTGGGAGCAGACGCTCTTTGAACGCCGAAGCAATCAGGAAACACCTGCGGAAGAAGTTGACGAACATCGAAATTCCATGCTTGCAAAATTACGAGCACTCCGTAAGTAAGCCTAAACTGAGATGATTTACAAAGAGAAGTTACGTTCGGTAAAGAAATCAGTTTATCAATGAGGAATGGTGAGTACAAACTATGAAGACCAAAGCCATCCTTGTTGCGGGAGGGAAAGGCTCACGTCTGTACCCATTTACGCGTTATACGCAGAAAACTCTGTTGCCATTATACAACAGACCCGTCATTGATTACGCCCTAGGGACAATACGGAGAAGTGGAATCACAAACATCACCATCATCTCAAACGAACATATTGGCCAAATAGCAAAGCACGTTGGCCAAAGTATGGATGGGGAACAAATTCATTATGTTCTTGAAGAGGAGCCAAAAGGAGTTGCTGAGGCTCTGAATTTAGCCCGTTCCCACAACCAAGATTGTCGGATTTTAATCTATTTTTCAGATAACATTACTACCGTTGAATTTGGCGACATCGTCTCCGAATTCAATAACGCACAATCGCCTCCAGGGTGTGTCTTACTTGCCCGCGAAGAGGAACGTCCAGAGGCTTTTGGAGTTGCGGTACTAGACGAAGAGGGAACGCTTATCGATGTCGTAGAAAAACCAGAAAACCCTCCTTCAAATCTTGCCATTGGAGGCATTTATTTGTTTGATGAAACATTCTGGAGCAAACTCGATCAAGCAGTGAATGAGCATGGTGCTAACTTCTCAATATCTGACATTAACAGAATGTATATTTCCGAAAAGAATACAAAAATTGTATCTGTTGGAGAAGAGACTTGGGTTGATTGTGGTACACCCGAATCTCTGCTTCAAGCGAGTATCATGGCAAAGGATGGGAAATTGAATCCGAATCCTTACAGGGAGCGGTGAAAGAGATGAAAATTGGGATTGTTGGCGCTGGAATGGTTGGAGGGGCAATTGAACACTGCTTCTCGGATGCGCATGAATTGTTCATACACGACCCTGCCCGTGGAACCGACCTTTCGATCGTAACAGATAACGTAGATTTTGCTTATATCGCTGTTCCAACACCTCCTCTAGATGAGACTGGGGCGTGCGATACACGCATCGTTGAAGCTACATTAGACGCGCTTCCTGACGGGTTCACGGCTGTCATCAAGAGCACAGTCGTTCCAGGTACAACACAGCGTTATCACGAAGAATACCCTCATCTAAAGATTGCATACTCTCCTGAATTTCTCGTTGAGCGTCGTCGTCTCGAAGATTTTGCAAATCAGGATATTCTCGTTTGTGGAACACATCATGCGGATGTTGCTGAACGTGTTTTTGAACAACACAGGCAAGCGGGTGTTCTTCGCCAAGATCAGACGTTTCAAGTTACACCGACACAGGCTGAACTTGTGAAGTACACAAAAAACACATTCTATGCGATGAAAGTCACATTTGCCAATCAACTGTACGATATTTGTGAAGGACTCGGAGAAGACTGGTATACAATTCGAGACATCATTACATCAGAACAAGCACAACCAATAGGCCCATCTCACCTCGATCCAATCTTCGGATTGTACAGAGGATTTGGCGGAAAATGTCTGCCAAAAGACTCTCTTGCACTTGGTGTATTAGCTGACCAACTTGGTTGCAAATATGAATGGATGGATGCAATGCAGAAAGACAACCTAAGACTACGGCAAACCTTGACTGGAAAACCAAGTGATGTCATCACTAATGATGATTGAAATGAGTGCAGTATCTACATTCAATCGCCTTGCTCCAAGAGGCTCTCTTCAGAGATTCGGCCTCGCAGGAGGTTTCAACAGCGGCGTTTTTTTCCTTCTTTGGGAATTCCTCCGCCTGTTTCTAAGCGATGATTCGACTGGAATTCGAATCGCATGGGGAGTTGCATGGGGGACGACAGGCCTCATGGCTCATTTCGTTCATCGATGGTTCACATTCGATAATAGAAAGTCGCTTCAATGGACAATTGGCGCCTCATTTGGCACCTATGTATTCAGTTTGGTTGGCTCTACATATACAATTGGATTATTCGCTAATCGACCAGAAGAAACGTTGCGATGGCTTGGGTTAGCAAATCTCCTTTCATGGGGAATAATTATCTGGGCGATGATGCGCCTTTTGGTCTTCCAATACAAAACTGAAGAAAATCAGATTGCATGAGTTTCTAAAATCTCAAGCGAGATAATGCTCAATGCTTCTTCGTGGGTTGCTTCCAAGTCAACTGGGCATCCCATGCCTGAGTTAACTGCAGCAAGCCACGTTCGTGCACAGACGCACCAGGAATCTCCCGCTTTCAATCCAGGAAAAGAGAAATGCGGTGCGGGGGTGATGAGGTCGTTGCCTTGTTGTCGGGCATATTCAAGGAAATCATCACTAACAACGCAACATACGGTGTGAGAACCACGATCGTTTTCATCGGTGTTGCAGCACCCATCGCGATACCAACCTGTTTTCGGTTCGTTTGAACACGTTTGCAATTCTGTTCCAAGCACGTTTATTGACGGGTGCATGTATGTCCCATTGTGTCAATACCTTTCAACCATGCTCTGGCGCCCTAAGGAGGGTCAAAACTTCGTTCTTTTTTACCTCATAGAAGCGAGAGGTTCTTCATGGAGAAGCGCGAGTGTATGTCATATGCTGCCTGACACACTGCACAAATTACCTCGCGATGAACGATTTGCCTATGCCCGTCTTCTTGCATACATGGCGCGTGTCGATGACGAAATTACCGTCGATGAACTCGCAATGTTCGAACAGCGAATCGGTACTGCCCTCCTCTCACCAAACCAACGAGATCAACTTCGCAGAGCGTTGAAGAATCCACCTACACTCGAAGAAATCCTTGAGGAGCTCGGTCCAGAATCAGGACGTCTTGCTCTGAGAGATGCCTTGCTTATGGCGACTGCAGATGGTTCTATTGACGGCGATGAATACGACGTCCTCCAAGAAATTTCAGACCACCTCGGTCTTGCTGAAAACGCAGTTACTGACCTTATTGAATGGGCTAAGAAAGGGTATGGTTGGATGGAAGAAGGTATTGAGTTACTCAATACTCTCCAGCAAGGTTGATCGGTATGTTTTGCGACGATGTCGCTAGTTTAGATGCGAGTGAACGTTCTCGTTATGCAGATTTACTCGTTCTGATTGCAGCAGCAGACGGTGAACTTGTCCGTGAAGAAATACAAGTTCTGGAGGGTTTGATGGGGCGGGCAATGGTCCATCCCGAAGCAAGAACTTCAATTCGCAAAGGTCTTCATGACCCCCATCGTCTTTCGAATTTACTCAAAAATGCAGAAGTTCAAACCCTGCGCTTTGTGTTAAGAGATGGAGCTTTACTGGCTGCGGCTGATGGAGATTATGATAAGAGGGAAGTGAGAATTCTCAAACAGATTGCCAAGAAGGCTGAAATCTCCAACGATGAATTGAAACAAATTTTTGACTGGGTTTCAGATGGATGGGAATGGCACCAAACTGCAGGCAGTGTTCTTAATTTAACGGCTTTTGAGCAGAACACACCAGAATGAAAGGTTTCATGATTTTGACAGGCACATTCAAACCATGATTGAATACCCACTGAATGGGGCGGACTATGCAGAACGGTGTCAGCGGATGGTATGCAAGATTAGATCGATGTCTTAATGATAGAGCAGAACAAATCAATATTTGGCTTGCTGCGTGGGAAGAATCTCTCAAAAATCATCAACCTATTGCTGCTTTACTGCCTGAAGACTGGCCAACACTTCCTGCAAATCTTCTAACTGACCCTGGGCACGTTCTCGATCATCTTCTCGCTCGTCATGATGCTGAGTCTGATGGCCGC
>CAXDRT010000056.1:0-11079 GCA_963991835.1 uncultured euryarchaeote | reverse complement strand
GAACCGGTGGTATTGGTGGGCTCGATTGCATCCCAGACATGAGTGGAGGCATCAGTGACAAGACAGTGTTCCGCTCAGATCTTACCTTTGCAAATGGAATGGATGCATTCAATTTCCCTATCGTTGAAGGAACGGTTTGGGGCGATGCAACTGTTGGAGCAGGTTCAATTTCGATGTCGACTGAAGTCGGTGGCTGTGAATTGTTCTCTTTCGATATTCCAGTAACGGATGCTTTGCCATTGAATTATCGACATCTCTCTACGCAAGACTTCACTGTTGGAATGGACACTGTAACAGCACATGGAGTCCAAGTCTTTGCTGGCCGTGAAGGAAACAACGATTGGGCAACACCTGATTTCACTCTTCTTCAAAGTGTTCCTGATGATGTAGCCAAGATGGGGCTCCCGTTCGCTGTTTGGGTCAATGTTGTCGGTTTCAATGAATTCGATTCAACAGTTGATATGAGCGGAAGTCTGAGCACTGCAGGTGCACCAATCTTTGTCGAACCGTCACAATTGACCATTGACGAAGTTGGAGCTGTTGTTGTCGATACAATGAACCTCTCCAGCGGAGAATACATGCTGACAGTTACAGGAACACATGCGGGGGCTGAGCGCTCCGTAACCGTTTCATTCACGGTTGAGAATGATCCTGATTTCGAACTTGTAACGATGGATCCATGGATTGTTCTTCCTCAAGGAGTTCCGTGGGTCATCCCAACTCCGATTTTCCTTGAACCAATCAATGGTTTTGGGGCAGAGGTAACCGTTAGCGTGGCAGTACCTGAAGGTGTTACAGCCCAACTTGACTTTGCAAGCGGATCTACGCCATTTATGTCCATCTTGACATTGACCATCCCAGCAAACCTTTCCGCAGGCGATTATACCGTAATCGTCACAGGAACGGCTGGAAGCACAGTTCATTCAGACGAAATTACATTCACCTTAACATCACTTCCAGAATTCTCATTGGATATTGAAGACCGTGAACAAATCATTGTCAACGGCGCAATGTCAGTAAGTGGTGTCATCAACGCTCACAATGGACTTGACCTTGCTTTGGGTGGTGCACTTGATGTCTTCATCGAACCGTACAACCAAGACCTGCTTGATACAGCTGTAATCGAATGGGGAGTCATGACCGCAGACGGAAATTTACCATTCACAGTGGTTTTCACAGTCGATGATACAATCGATCGAAATGAATACACAGTCAATCTCAATGTTATCGCTCTTGATGGTGGAGTTACGCACACAGCATCTGTTGCCTTCGTAACCGAATCTTCGACCCTTGACGGTACTGCTGTAGCTGCAGATGCCTCCGCTGTCGTATCAGGTAATACGAGCCAACATGACGGAACCGAAGAGACTGCTTTAGCAATCAACAACGGAGAGGATGTAAAGGACGATGAGGACTCTTCTGATTCTACTGCTTCTGGAGATGATAAAGAATCGAATACTGCTCTGATCGTCGGATCATCAATTGGTATCATCGGTATCATTGTCGGAATTGCAGTTGTCGTTCTACGTGGACGAAGTGACTCTTCCGAGAAAGATTTCAGCCAACAGGCTTGGAACGATGAACCAGTAGCACAGCAACCAATGATGCAGACTCAACCTCAGCAACCAGTACAGCCTGTTCAACAACAAGTACAACCAGTTGCACAACATCCGGTACAACCTGCTCCTGCTGGCGTAACAACGGCTCCTCCACCCCCAGCTCAACCAACGACTGTTGCTGATTACACGGGCCTTCCACCAGGTGGAACGTACGATCAATCAACTGGACAAACCATCTATATTCAGCCAGATGGCGTTCAATGGCAGATGATGGGCGATGGCAGTTTCAACCGTCTATGAGACTCCTCAACGGTTCGACTATCTGAAGAAGTTTGACTTCTGAAGGAATCAGCCTTTTCAATGAGGGTATGGACGCGTGGTCGTGCAAAACTCACATACCTTGCTCGCAAGGTCAATCCATTGGAGTTTTATCCTTCTCTACGTCTATGGGATTTTCAAACAAGTCAACGAGTTAGACGAACTTGAGGATACGAATCTTCTTTTGTTTGAGATTATTTTTGCCACTATTTTCCTTGTTATTGTCATTCTACGTTATTCCTACATGAGTCGGTTCAAGACGTTCTTAGGAGCTCGTGAACCGGTTCACATCGTTCATTATTACTTTGCTCGAACAGTCCACAAAGCCATGTATGCCTGCTTCATTCTCCTCCCGCTTACTGGCTTAATGATCGCTGGATTGTACAGTCAAGGATACACGGTTAACGCCACACCTGATGAAGAGCAAACCATCATGGATGTAGTACTGGATTTACATGGAGCGGTGGCAGATCTCAGTTACATGCTCATCTTCCTTCACATCGGAGCAGCGATCTACTCTCGAATCAAAGGTGAAGGGGTTTGGTCTTCCATGGTTCCAATTTTGAAAGAGGATAAACCATCTGAAAATGAGATTGTCAAGAAAATTGCAGGCTATGAAAATATGGCTTACGAAAAAATTGCTGCATTATTCTCATCGAAAGACTCTGATTAGTCAATTGAAGAAACCATCAGTCTATACGATGCCAATGACGACGCCGATTAACATGATGAACATGCACAGAGGTGCTGCATAAGCTGAACCCAGAGCTCTAACGTGATCCTGCTTGAGATGAAGTACGATCGGCATGGCCAAAGATGCCATGATCAGTAGACTCAGAAATCCTTCCTCTGAATTAAAGAACCCAATTGATACGAGAAGGTATGCTACGAAAGCATAGCCGATTGAGTAGGCCAAATGGGCGCCAAATCCCTTGAGAAATTCGATTTTATATACACCGACTCCAACGAAAAATCCGCCGATCGGAATCAATATGGCCACGCACAGTGCATCATCGTTGCCACCATTCATAACTGAAAGAGTCGTTATGAGGAGGAAGACCAAAGGAAGGTAGAACAATGCAAATTTTCCAAGATTTAGATTTGTATCGGATTCATCCATAATTGGAATTCCAGTAACGTGTTCAGATCGCTTACGAACGGTTGGAAAGAATGATTGCGGACGTGATGTTAAAGTATTAGATAGAGGAATTATCCTGGGATGAATCAACACAACAGCGATACCTGATAACCAGAAACCCATGGTGTCAAAAAATACGCCAAAAATTGCATCTTCAGCATACTCCACATACAACATCTGATGAACGACTGAATAAAGTAGGACTCCACTCATAATCAAAAAGTAAACCGTTCCGAAGATACTAATTTTCTCGTAAAATGACGGTGCTTTTGTTTTGTTTAACCAGCACACAATGAATATTCCAATGAAAACCATTGGCATGAAGTCTCTCATAATTAAAACGAAGAAAACCAAAATTCCCGATTCTTGCAAAACCCATGAATAATGTTCGAACAACCACATTTCAATAAACAAGTATTGCAAGGTAAGCATCATTTCTGAGAATCCGTTTGACGGCCTATATCCATCATAATAGAAATACTCTACAGATAAAAGTTCGAGATACCACACTTGCCAGTATACATAACCCCAGTAAAGAAACATGGAGATGGCAAATACAATTGTAGCAAGTTCCAACCTTCGAGTTTGAGGATTAATATTTTCATCGTATTGCATGGGAGGCAACCCTTGTGGCGTATTCGGAAGCGGAACCTCGATTTCTTCTGAAGTGCTGATGATCACCGATTCGGGCTTTATTCCCCTGCGGTCCCAGACGCTCTCGTCATCACTCATGTGACATGCTCAACAATTTCTAGAACATAAAATCCTACCCTGCAATAAAAGGGATGAAAAGAGCTTTGTGAATTAATAGTTTAATTGGTAAACATATTAAAACAGATATTCCTAGAGATAATCAAGCAGCCCTGGGGTCAGTTTATGGGAAACAGCAAGCGAACACTTTTTTTGATCTTCATTCTTATCACCTTACCACTTTCGGGTTGTACCAGTTCAGAGGGTGAAGGTTATGTCATGCAGGGTGAAACATTGGTTGAGTCTCAGAATCCTTGTCAAGAACCCTCTGAATCAATGACGCAATCGATGACTGCAGTATTGGTGAATGGAGAGGAGCGATTGTTTCGATTGTCCGTTCCAAGTTCGGATGCGGGAACTAAACTGGCCGTGATCATTGCCTTCCACGGAGGTGGTGATGCTGAAGAAGACTTTGCCCAACAGAATCAATTCGACCAATTAGGTGAACTTGAAAAATTCATCATGGTTTATGCGATTACAGAGGATGACCGAACCCTTGCAGAAGGTGATTGGTTCCTCAATACAGCAGCAACATCCAGAGATGACAATGATTTTTCAGAGTCGATCGTCGATGAATTAGCCAAGGCCTATTGTGTCGATGAAGACAGGTTGTACGCAATTGGATACTCATTGGGCTCGATGTATACGTATGAAATTGCATGCCAATTGAATGAAAGATTTGCTGCTGTTGCCTCTTTCGCTGGAACGATGCCAATAAGCCCTGAAACGTGCGATATGACTGGAGATATGGCAGTCCTGCATATTCACGGCAAATTAGATTACATCATCGATTACGATGAGGATTGGGATTGGAAAGATGGTGAAATGGAAGGGGTTGGAACAATGAGTAACGTGCCTGGTATGATCGATTATTGGGCTGGAAAACTCAATTGTCAAAATGA
The DNA here is from genome assembly GCA_963991835.1 of uncultured euryarchaeote. Lineage (GTDB taxonomy): Archaea > Thermoplasmatota > Poseidoniia > Poseidoniales > Poseidoniaceae > MGIIa-L2. The sequence continues at coordinate 6,412 of CAXDRT010000056.1, read as the reverse complement.
TAATACTCACTCTCATCTGTTTAACGGGGATGAAGTAGAGCATATTGTTCACAGTGATTGTACGGGTGGTGCTCGAGTAGAGCATTACGGTATGGAAGCTCAAGAGCATACTTGGCCGAATGAAGTTGATGGAACAGCAACCTACCGCCTCATTTGGAATTTCCTCAGTGAGTTTACAAATTGAGACTCAAACATTCGATATTAAACTCACTTCATGGGTTAATAGTTCTAATTAAATAGTTATTATTATACGCCAAGTCGGTGCAAAGATGAGTAATCAAGGCGAACAAAAAATAATTCCAGTAACAGTTTTAACCGGATTTTTAGGTTCAGGTAAAACAACACTTCTCAATCACATTCTCACAAGTACAGAGCATAAGATGAAATTTGCAATCATCGAGAATGAGTTTGGTGACGTTGGAATTGATGAGGAAATAATCGTTGAAAGTTCGGAGGAAAGCCTCATTGAGGTGATGAATGGATGTATTTGCTGCACCGTAAGAGGCGACTTAACCGAACTTCTTGATCGAATGTATGACCGAATCAAGGACTTTGACGGAGTAATTATTGAAACCACTGGTTTGGCAGATCCTGCTCCAGTGGCACAAACGTTCTTTGTCGATGATAGGATTGTAGACCGTTACAAGTTGGACGGAATCATCACAGTCGTCGATGCTAAGCACGTCATTCAACATCTTGAGGATGAAAAGCCAGAGGGTATTGAGAATGAGACCGTGGAACAGCTTGCATTTGCTGACCGAATTATGTTGAACAAGATTGACCTTGCTACTGAAGAGGAACTCCAAAATGTGGAAAAGAAGATTAAGGTCATCAACGGATTTGCTCCCATATTTAGAACTGAAAACAGTCTACTGGATCCAAAAGAATTGATTAACATCGGATCATTTGATTTGCAGAGAACATTGGAAATGGATCCTGAATTCCTCGATACAGATGCTGAGCATGAACATGACCAGCGTGTAACATCCACAAGCTCAAAGTTTGAAGGCGAACTGAATGTCAACAAATTGGAAAAATGGATTGGAGGTCTCATGCGTGATAAGTCAGAAGACCTGTTCCGATACAAAGGTGTACTCGCCGTAAAAGGCATGGATGAAAAATATGTTTTCCAAGGCGTTCACATGCTCTTTGGAGGCAAATTCAGTGAAGAAATTGGCCTATGGAAAGAAGGAGAAAAGCGTGAATGTCGCTTTGTCTTCATCGGAAGAGACCTCGACCATGAAGCTCTCGAATCAGGATTGATGGAATGCTTGGCTGAAGACCTTCGCTTCAATGTAGGCGATACTGTGTATGCAAATATCGGACAATTTACAAAAGGTAAAATCCTAAAATGCTGGGACCAAGGCAATCCCTATCGCGTTGAGATTCAAAATGATGAAAAATCAAATGTTTGGGTTCCAATAGACAGTGAAGAGTTCGTGCGAAGTGTGGCATGAAGACTGATCGATATGACGAACCAAGTTCTAGTTTGTAATGGATGCTGCTGTGGCCGTGTTGAAAAGGGTCACGTTGAGGTACCTATCGATGTTCTGAAGGAAGCTTGGGATGAACATGGGCTTGCAGAACATGTCAAACTCACAATTTCAACGTGCTTGGGCCCATGCAGTATGCACAATGTCTCATTATTGAGAACCGACAATGACAGAACTTGGCTGGGTAAACTGGTCACTGAAGAAGACTATCTCTCCATTGTTGAATGGGCGATTGGAGTTGCCGAAAACGGTAATTCAACCCCTCTTCCAGAACATCTTGAACAACATCGATTTGAGCCTGTTTGAGACCTTTTGTTCCTATTCAAATTTGGATTGTATACAAGTGAACCCTATGTATGTGCAGATGAATACAAAAGTATGCACGAATATGGCTCACTGCAAACCCTTGTGAATACAAAAACTACACACAAGGGCATTATGGAGAATGGAAGTAAATTATCCTCATCAATCATCTATAACTATCAAATTTCTTGATTTTGGACTGTAGTTCGATAATTGCAACATTTCGTAAATTCTTCTTGTTTGAACAAAGGACGTCAGAATCTCCTTGATCAGCTCTTTGCTATTCAACTTAGAATTGTCAATAATCTTTAACACATCAAATTCTTGATTTGAATAGGCAAAATCTAGCATTGCATCTGGGGACTCTGGGGACATTATATCTCCTTCTGACTTTCGGATGTAATGTCCGTGATTGGTCGAAATAAACTTGTAACCAAGATTCTCCAGATTTTTTAATTCCTCAAAAACCAGTGCTTTGTTTTCAAACAAGGCTGCGTAGTACCTGTTCCATGATTTTGGGCTCTTATCATGTGATCCAATGAAAATCCCAACTCTCATTCCTACTCCTGCCAGGTTAATGAAGAATTGAACATCAATTCTTTTGTCTCTATTTTTCGTATGAATCGCTCCCCAACAATGCGGTAATGGCCCCCTGCGGTTAATTGGTTCTCCCAAGTTCTCTTCAATTTTCATTTCAATGCCGGAATCAAAAGAATGAATTGTTTGAGTAATGTCTGATAGCAAGTCAGTGAATTCAGGTTTGAGCGCTGTCCAATAATCTCCATCCTTTTCAATCCCGCTTTTTGTTCTCCACCAATCCCACTCATCATCTCGATTATTCGTTTGAGGGTAGTCTTCAAAAAATTGAATTGACTCTGTGGATAATCCTGTGAAATTGTAATTGTCCCACATCTCATCGATTTTCACTTCGATTGCCTTCATCAGTTCTGATTCCTTCATGCTTGCACTAAATTATACTCCTATATTGAATTCTTCACTCTCGCCGTATGCATAAGGGAACCCCTACTTCACATCCTGAGAATTAAATCGCTGACATAGCCAAATACATCGCCAAAGATGTGATTATTATTCATGCTTTTCGAATGTCTTCTAACTAGATTTGTTTCTTCCTGCCACCTAGATATTTAGTAATTTTATTTTCCATTCCTTCTGGTGATTCACTAACTTCCAGGGCTTGGTTTTCAGCTTCTAATGCATCATGTTGCTTCCACTTGCGACGAGCGTTAAAATAAGCAATCACAATGTATAACAGAATCAATGGTAAACAGCAGAAAAAGAGGAATTCTTCCAAAAAAGCCTCAGGACCAAAGCCCATGCCTCCATCTGAATCTGTAATGGGAGGGAAACCAGTCATGTATACTTCCAGAATTTTAATTTTAATCAATTTATTGCCTGCATCTACATTCCAAACAGATCCAATTTACAATACGTCTTCAGCCATAATGTTCGCCTATACTCTACACATGGGCTCTCATTGGGTCATATTCGTCCCTAGCGTTGTGAAGGGCCCACTGCAAACCCTTGACAACAGGCTGATTGTGTACAAGGGTGCTTAGCATAACCCCTCGTGAACATATGCTATTCCCTTATCCACTTCACTCAATCACTCCATTTTGATGCCTAGCGTTGTTTAACATCTATGGCAAGCCCCTAAGAACATCAAATTGGTTCCCATGGCCTTGAAGGTTCTTAGAAATGTGCAAAACACACAGGTATACATCTTGTTTAAATTATCGAAAAATTACTACCATTCGTGGTGCCAAAGATCCATAGCTTCGATTGTTTGTCTGGGCTTCCACTTCACGCCCAAGTTCTCAGCCAGTTCCTCTGAATCAAATTTCCCTCTCATGAACAACATGGTCAGATCTAGAGCCCCCTCACCTGCGAGGTATTCGTCGGTGCAGATTTTTACTTTATTTACTCCAGGGGATTTTGACCCCACTTTCCAGATTCTTACGCATTTAATTTTAGATAACTCAATCGACTCAGAATTGGCATAGAACCATGGCCATATTCCGTAGAGGTCCTCAGATAGAATCACCAAGTCATTTTTGTAATCTATCGTCAAAGTTTTCCGAGTCAGCGCTCCTCCAGCCATTCCAAAGAGGAATATGAACCAGGTGACACCCATTGTGGGAAGCATGCACAGGGCTATACCATAATAGTCAGGGTCCTGATGACACAGGATTAGCAGAATGACTATGATGGGGCCGAACCAAAATGGAGATGTAACCATCAATGAAAGTATAGCGCCGGACGGGGTTCCTTTCACAGAATAGGACACAGGTTCCTTCTGCTCGAGCCACCATTCTTTCGATCTGTCCTTTTTAGAGGTCTCTTGTTTTAGTGGAAGGAGGTCGTGTATTTTCTTATTTGTTCGACCGTCTCCCAAAAGGTAGTCGTACACTTCGGTAGATTTCTCGTGTAGACGACCTCTTAGTTTGTCGAAGCTCAGTATCTCGCCATCCGAGAACACCGCGTTCACGAGTCTGTCGTGAAACTCACTCGAGAGACGTAACCAGGATAACGACTCAAATGGAACCTTTTCAAATTCTTCTCTGGTCACGGACCTTGCATCATCATCGAACCCGTCAGCCCCACGATCGCCACCCCTGTTCAACATAAACTCCGTGAGTATGTAGTCCGGAGCATGTGCGCGCCGCCAATCTTTCCACATGAGATTCTTCCAGCGATTTTTTTGATATGGCTTAAATCGTACGAATTTGATAATCTCGTCACCTATGGCCTGAGTATAGAACACAATGTCATTTTTCTCAGAGACAAATGTGACAGCCACTGTACTGGTTGGCAGGTCCATGAGCATTGGTTGCCCATCGACGGAATCAATTTTAAATTTGTCACGGCATGGTATTTTCCGAATTCATCTCCATTGCTAGCACGACATACACAAGGGGCCCCCTTTAGTTCGTATACGACATCATGGGTACGCATCAATATGGCCTTTAGAGAACCCATCTACATGTCCAATTTGTTCACAAGGGTGTTTAGCATAACCCATTTATTGGCCCGAATGCTTGGCCCAAGAATTGATAATTTCACTTTCTGCATGTCGTAAATGTTCAGCAACAGTTCCTTGTTGTATCCCTAAAAATTTAGCCAAGTCTTTTTGTGTACACTTTCTTTTTGGGTTATAATACCCCATTTCAACAGCAGTCATCATCACAACTTGCCTCTTTTCAGGTAATGTAGGAGTTAATATCCAATCAGCATCAATTGCTTTTGAAATTTTCATTTCTAATGCTTCTGGAATCAAAGAAATTAAACTATCTCTTGCATATTTTAATCCTGTAGAAGTTCCTTGAACTGTCATAAAAAATCCTTCTTTTCTTGAAATAATTGATGGGGGAACCATCCAACACTCATCTTGTTTTGCTATGATCGATTGGAGAGGACCTGGTGTTTTGGCTATGACATAAGCAAAATTTTCCCCTTTCAGCAATATTTTTTCTATTTCAAAACTATCTTTTAATTCGTCATGTTCTTCTAGACTTTCAGGGTCATCAAATTCTACTCTCGAGATTACACGATTACCCCCCAACCCAAAAATCATTTCGGCTTTGGAAAAATAATCAATAATTACAGCACCTGGCATATGCTGTGCTTGTTCATAAGTAATTTTGATTTGAAAATAGCTTAAACTCTGCCCTTCCATTCCGTCCACATCATGTCGAAAAATCGGAATTAGATAATTCCATCAGTTGGTTCACTCTCTATCAAATGCCAGTTCTGTTTGCAAAATAGTGGTAGTAAACTTAATTACCACCTTCTCAGAATTCACGGACTATGAAAAACCGTACTGCGTATGCGTTCGCTCTTCTCCTTCTCGTTCAAGCGATGTCCGCTGCCCTTTATGTTGTGCCGAACGACGAGGAGCAGAAAGAATTGCAGGCCCCCCTCTTTGAAATCAGTTCGAGTTCAAACAACTCGAGTTCACCATGTGGGAACAATGCAAATTACTCCTACACGTATGCCTATGCCCCTTACATGGTGATGGAGAATCAATCCTTCACGACCACATCGTACGTGTATTGTGAAATTCCCAATGCTATGATGATGCTCGACTATTCGATCGTCGACTCCAACAATTCCACTGTGCACTCAGGAAACCAGTCATGGACTGGTTCCAACGCCTCCAGCTCAAATTACACCTGGAACGTATCTGGTCTTTCAGCAGGATACTACACTTTCAATGCGGATCTCTACGTCGATGGGACCTACGTTGACACCGATTATGATTCGTTCATGGTCTACGCCAACACCAGCGGTGGTGGCGGAAGTGGTGGAGGTGGCAACTATACCTCACCATGTGGGAACAATGCAAATTACACCACCGTGTCTGCATATGCCCCTTACATGGTGATGGAGAATCAGTCGTTCACAACCTCAGTGTACGTGTATTGTGAAATACTCAATGCTACCATAGTGCTCGATTATTCAATCGTTGACTCCAGCAATTCGACCGTGTACTCAGGAAACCAGTCGTGGACGGGTTCAAACACTTCCAGCTCAAGTTACACCTGGAACGTATCCGGGCTTTCAGCAGGATACTACACCTTCCATGCGGACCTGTATGT
>CAXDRT010000055.1:0-11584 GCA_963991835.1 uncultured euryarchaeote | reverse complement strand
GTATTGATGTACCATCTTGACCATCCATTCCGTCGGTGCCATTAGTTCCATCAGCCCCATTTTGACCATCAATACCGTTAGTACCGTCAGCACCATTTTGTCCATCAACACCGTTTGTTCCATCAGCTCCAGATGGGCCAGTGATGTCGACTATTTCCCAACCGGATTGTGTGCATACTCGAAAGTTCTCATCTGCGCTGACGTAATACAACCAACCATCTCGATCATCATTACATTCTGGTAAATCTGAGGCTGTATTGGCAAAGTGGACTTGCCAATCGTCTAAGGTTTCGACAGGGTTTTCATCTTCATCTGACCCTTTATCATCGCCGCCAAAACATCCGGCCAGGGACATAGTAGCCATCATCAATGCGAGGAAAATTGCTTGGTGTGTTCGCTTCATGAAGTGGATACACGCTGTGCAGCAATTAATCATATTGCCAGCAGAATTCAATACCAATTTTTAGATCATATACAAGGGGTCCCCTTATGCTCGTATACGGCCACATGGGTACCCATATGGATGTATGTGACTACAAGGGAGGCCCTTGTATACAGGCATTATTATCTCAATTGATTTAACTTCGCATACAGGTCAATATGACCAATAGAACCTTATTTTCGACAATGTTTATTGCGGTACTTCATTTGGAATGTTCATGACCAAAAAACTGCTTTGTTTCCGTCTCCCTTATCGAACTGATGAATCCTTTTGGAGGTAAAATACGTGTCGATATTCAATCCTGACGGATCTATGAAGAGTTTTCTCATCAACTATGCTCTTGGCATCGTATCTTTTGTTGGTCTTCTTTCTGTTGTGCATTTTATTTTCGATGATCCAGATTCTCCTGGTGTAAAATCGGATGGAACAATCGATTTAGGGCTTCCACAAACCTATTTTGAAGCCATGAATTCCATCGGACCAGAAACAATGCTTATTGCCATGTTTTTGAGTACTGGAATCGTTTATTTCATGACAAATACTCGAAAAGGAATCGAAGCAATCGTGATTGGGGTTCTTGGCACATTCCTTATTGGACCCTTTGTTACGATGAGGATTGATGAGGCCCTCAATATGAACCTACACAATTCAATGAGTAAGGATATCGTGATTGAGATTACCGCGAGAGCTACTAATGCGTCCTACATCTTCATCGGTAACCTCGTTCTATGGGCGAATTTCTTATTAGAGATTTTCCGATTAAGCCCCAACGATGAGTAAGAAAAATTATTTTTTGATCATCATGCAGGTGTTGAGAGCACCTTTATCCTCAAGAGAGATACCGTTGTGTTCTGCTTGGCGATAATCGAAGCAAATTTATTTCAAAATGGGCTTTCGTTTAGGATTGCTCGACTCAAATTTTCCCATTCATTAATGATCTCTTCACAAGCAATCACGACTCTCTCTCCATTATCCCATTTGATGAGTGAAGCTCTGCGATAATCCATTCCTAGACAATCGATAATATTCTCTTCATACGCCGTAATCCAAGAAATCAAACCAGTAATGAGTGCATTGTAGTCCACCCTTTCTTCCTGATTTGGAAGTCTAAATTCATCCATCTCGGAAATTGACCAAAAAGGGTTTTCGAGGGTTGAATTTTTCGTATATCTTGGCGTGAAATCGTGACGAGAAATGAACACACCTCCGTAACGTAAATCTCCATAAAAAACCCCACTTCCGCGCAATATAATGCATCGATTATTTGGTAATTCGAGTGAATACGCACTGAAAATTATCCCAGAATCTTTAGGAGGTTTCGTACGTTTAAATCCATATTCGAGTAGCCAATTCCCTTCTTTCCGACAAATATCACGGCCCCAGCACCATACTTGTTGGCTTAAGAGATCTCTAGCATCTGAAAGTAAACCCTCATTTTGATGATTTACTACAGGCTGAAGTACGATCCTCATCGCATTACCTCTTGATTGAAAGAACTGAAGCCACATTTGCTGTCATCCAAGAAGTTGCTGCAGCGAGTTGTAACCAATCTCCAGCACTTTCAGGTAAGGCTCCATCTGAGTAAACAAATACGCTGACAATCCAGCATGCACTCGCAATTGTTTGTCCAAGCCATTCAAGACTCAGCATCTTTTCCCTGCGAGTTTGTTCACCTAGCATGTCAAACACTCCTGGCCACAACACGACAGATCATCGAGGTACATCCCCCAAGACCTGTATGCCTCAACAAATTCCTCAGTTGGCAAATCGAGAGATGAAGCTATTGCTTGTGCCACGATTGCAAAGCGTTGTCGATACTTGAAGATAAAACAGAAAATATGGCCGTCATGACGCACTGATGGTCCGCACAAGAACATACCAGGTAGGATGGTTGATTCATCACGTTCTGTGAGTGACGGGAATCCATCTTCCCTTTCTTCAAACAGATGAGATACGAATTTGTGACTTCCATCAAATCCACTTGCTAAAAGGGGTTGTACGTTCGATTGGAATGTTTTTCCTTCCTGTGTTTTTACTTCATAGACGCCGTTTTCTAAAGTAACCGACTGGATTGTCGTTTCAGCAAACAACTTCACATTTTCTCCAAAACTTGGATGTTCCATCCGCTCAAAAGAATAAGTAGACAACGCAACACTTGGGTCTGAACTTTCTTCTTTCCACGGCCCGCTCATGTCGAACACACTAACTTTTTTGCCACATTTTGCAAGATGGTAAGCAGCATCGATTCCACTTTCATAGCCCCCGATAATGAGGAAATCGTCGCCTTCTAAATCACCGTATTTTGCAACACTGGATGTATGGCGGCAGTGTTCACTACCGTCAAAGAGATTCAGAGAGGGGTATTGATATTCGCCAGCGGCCCAAATGACATTTTTAGCCTCAAGTGTAATCTTTTCTGTTTCAATAAGAAACAAGTCACCCTCCTTTTCGATACCAAGAACATTGGTATCTTCGAGAAGAGGCAGTTCAAAGAATCCTGCAAGGTCTTGTAAATGCGAGGCGTATTCCTGTCCAGTAGGGTGTTCAACTCGCATACTGAATGCAGGAGATACACCAATCGCTATTGAATTCAAATCCAGCATTCCAATAGAGTTACTTGGAAATGACGGGGTAATAAATCGAGTTTCTTCAGGCCATGAAGCGAATGAAGATCCGACAGTATCACGGTCCACCAAGAGTATATTCTCAATTCCTGCCTGTCCTAAGGCAATTGCAACTCCAACACCTGCTGCTCCAGCCCCAACGATGATGACATCAAACGGTTCACCACCTACTTCAATAATTCTTGATTTGCCGTTTTGGACGTCTTCTTCAATCTCAGCCATGCTCCTCCCAATATTAATAACAATTTAAAAAAACCTAATAATTACCGAAAGTGGAATTATTATTATTGGCTTCTATGTTGTTTTTCAGCGTTTTTAGAAGAGCTTTTTTTCACCATCAAAAAACGAATAAATCGGTTTATCAGTCCGTCATGTGCAACTCCAGTGTTAGGTATGCTCTCTTGCAAACTGTGCATGATGTGAATAATTTTCGTTGAAGGCTCTATCCTTATTGACTAGGTGCTACTAAGTCCGATATGGTCGAAATTCAATGTCCTCACTGTGATGAGGAAATTGAATTAGAAAAAAATTTGTTCGGTACTTTTCAATGCCCACATTGCGAAAATGATTTTGAGTGGGAAGACAAAAGGTTTGACGTTGTTGATGGTTTTCTTACGTCGATCGATTTTGGTATAGGTTTCTTTTCTCCAATTACGGTTATTTTGATCTTTGGTTTGCTTGGACTCATCAGTGATTTCCCATTCTTATCATTGTGTGGCATGGGGTTGAGCCCAATAGCAGCGATTGTTTTGGTAGTTTATGGGTTCACCAATGAACGAAAGTCGTTGGCAATAGGGGCAACCGTTTATTGTGGTTCGATTTTAGTTTCTTTCATTACACTGATGTTAATATGGTCTTGATCCTTCATCTGTTAATCGTAAGTTTCAATTTGAAAAAGTCCATCCTAAGATGGTTCGATGTGGTCAAACAAAACTGTCCAGTTAGATCATTTGAACGTCTCGCTCGACGATCCAATCATACATTGATTGAATTGTTGGGGCAAGAAATTGTGCATCTTCAGTTAATTCGTAGGTCACAGTCACAGGCATGCTTGGATTTATTTTCCGAGTAATTAATCCATTTTCTTCCAGTTCTTTTAATCGTCGTGAAACAGTCGTTGAAGATGAGTCAACAACTCTTTTGATATCAGAAAATCGCATAGAGGAATTTTTAGCATTAAGGATGAAAAGGATATGCAATAATTTTGATTTTGTTAACAACGCTAACAATTTATCGACACGAGCGAAAACGGGATCACATGTTTGTTCCATAATATGAACTCTGGTTCGCACTTAGTACTTTTACTATACTATTTTTAGGGATTTCATCAATTTATCAATACATTGCTTATCAGTGTCAATATTGAGCAAAACTGTTCCTGATTTAAGATCAGAAATTGGACAAAAAGGTCCATTAGAAAAACAGCCATTCATAAGCAATCTATGCAATTTAACTTTATGAACCGAACAATTGGCACTGCAACTGTTATTCTTATCGTTACTCTTTTTGTTTCGGCGGGAACCCTACTTTCGCTAGACGTCGTCTCTTTTGGAAGCGAAACCACTGATCTCACAATCGAAGTCGACCAAAATGAAGGGACAAATGTCTACACAATGATCGAAATTGACGAAGGGGATAATGACGAAGAAGAGTCTGTGGTCTATGTCTACCATGTATTTTCCTTCACGGCAACTGGTGGTGGAGATGCCATAAGTTGGGACTTTGGTGATGGTACAACAGGAGTAGGTACCGAAATAGAACATCAGTTCGAGAATCCTGGAGTTTACACCGTTACATCAACTTCTATCACTTCAGAGGATGTCTACATATCAAGTGTTGAAGTGCTCGTTCATCTTGAAGCATCTGCAGAAGTTGACAATATGGAATGTACTTGCGCTCCTACTGGAAAAGACACAACCATCGATCTCCTTGCACATCCTGGAACGATGTCTATTGAAGGATACCTTACCGTTGAACACGATGGAAGCAGTGAATCATGCACTCAGAGGAATCCATTGCAAGAATGTCATCTACGTGTCATTCTTGAGCGTACTGAGGCTGGAGAAGTTATCTCTCAAGACGTTCTCTATGATTCAACGTTCAGAACCAACGAAGTCGTCATTGACTTCGACCTTCAAGAAATGACCTTTGAGCAAGGTGATGGGATGAACCTCAGGCTTGAAACAGACCAACTACGCGATTGGCACAAACCAACAGCAGACTGGTCGTCAACAGCACCAGTTATCGCTTGAATAAAAGAGAATTATCAGTACGTGTAGAATCCTTGGCCAGATTTACGGCCAAGCTTTCCTTCTTCGACCATTTGGATTAAGAGTGGCGCAGGTGCGTATTTTTCTTGCTTGAGCCCATCGTACAAGACGTTCATGATGTGAAGGACTGTATCTAAACCGATAAGGTCTGAAAGAGCTAAAGGACCAATTGGATGGTTCATTCCAAGTTTCATGATCCCGTCAATAGCTTCTGGTTCTGCAACCCCTTCCTGAAGAGTTAGAATTGCTTCATTGAGCATTGGGCAGAGAATCCTGTTCGAGATGAAACCAGGTGAATCATTGCAAGATAATGCCGTCTTGCCCATTGTAGCAGATGCTTCGATAACGGCAGCATTTGTTTCAGTACTGGTTTTGTCACCATTGATGACTTCAACGAGTTTCATGATTGGTACTGGATTCATGAAGTGCATACCAATGACTCTGTCTGGCCTATTCGTAGCATCAGCGATTGTGCTGATGGAGATTGAAGAGGTGTTTGAAGCAAGAATTGTTTCTGGCTTGCATATTTCGTCTAATTCTGCAAAGATGGATGTTTTCAAATCAAGAATCTCAGGAACTGCTTCGACAACTAAATCACAATCAGCACAAACATTTCGATCTGTTGCCAGCGAAATACGGGCGAGTGTTGCATCAGCGTCTTCTTGACTCATACGTTCCTTTGAAACTAGTTTTCCAAGTGATCGCTGAATGGTCGCCAGCCCCTTGTCAACATATTCTTGTTGGATGTCGATCATGATGACGTCGTAGCCTGCTGCTGCTGCGACTTGTGTAATTCCATTTCCCATTTGTCCTGCGCCGAGTACGGCGATGCGTTGTATTGCCATGGTGCTAACCAAACGTCGCGAATAGATGAAGTTGCGGTTTCACAAAGTAGCCCGACTCGGATTTGAACCGAGGTCGGCGGGACCAAAACCCACCATGATGGACCACTACACTATCGGGCTGTAAACCATCGGCGGATGTAGTTGTTTTTGTTATTGTCGGCTCAATTATCTGATTGAAGTAGATGTGCAATGTCTGTTTCGTCCGTGGTCTTTCTTGCACTTGTGATGAATTCAGATAAATCGATATCCTGTTCAGTGTATCGAATTGCTTGCAAACCCATGTCGAGTTTGTCCATTGTTTTGACAAATTTCGCCTCTGGTGTGGATGCAGATTCATATTCATCGAAGAAGTGAACCCATTCTGGAGCCATCGACAACATTGCTTCACGCTCGAGTCGATGTTTTTCATCACCTTGAATATCGTCATGTGGTGTTAAATCGCCAACGATCACTTCAGCTAAATCATGAACAAGACATATCGATAGGACTCTTGCAAGATCAAGTTCTGGTGGACAAAGTTTGAGCGCTAAGATTGCCATTCCCCATGAATGAGCTGCAACGGATTCTGGCTTGTTTACACCTTCTCGAACCCATCCAGTGCGCTCAATATCTTTCAGTTGCAACATTTGCAATAATTGGTCTCGCATGGTTGTGGCACTGTACGAGTCCTCAAAACCTCTGTGGCTGTAGCCTCATCATGCACGTAGGTATTCCTGATTGGTGGGAGGATGGTTTGACGCATCTTGGTCAAGATCCAATCATGGGGGAGTTAATCGAACAGTATGGACCAAAGGGTTTGGAAGGAAAAGGGGATTTATTCAACACGTTAATCCGATCGATTGTTGGTCAACAGATCAGTGTAATCGCAGCAGAGAGTATCTGGAATCGTTTTCTAAATCTTGTTGGTGATGTCCGACCAGAGAATGTATTGAAATTTTCGCAGGAAGAAATAGCTTCATGTGGAATAACACGGCCTAAAAGTGGCTATATTCGAGGTTTAGCACAATCTTCGAAGGTATTGCTAGAGTTTCCCTATGAATCCTCTTCTGAAGATGAAATCAGGAAGCATCTGATACAATTCAAAGGTATAGGGCCATGGACTGCAGAGATGGTTATGATATTCTCTCTATGTTTGCCAGATATCTATAGTCCAAAGGATATCGGACTTGTTAATGCGATAAAAACCTTGGATTCGTCTGTTACAACAATGGACCAAGCAGAGCAAATAGCCAAACAATGGAGTCCGTACAGAACAATGGCTTGTTGGTATTTATGGAGAATTCTTGATCCAATTCCAGTAGAATACTGAAGCCGAATGTGCTAATTATCTCTAACGCTTAGCCTTACCATGGTAGGGGAAGAAAAACAACAATCCCCGATTATGGATTTCCTGAAGAAGACCAAAACTCAAATTGCAGATCTTTCAATAAAAGCTGCAAATGCTACAAAAACCTCGATTAACACTACTTCTGAGGCCATTCAAGGTAAGGTACTTGAATCCAAAGAGCGCTCAAAAAAGAAGAAGGAGGCCAAAATTGAATCTTTGAAAAATGACATCAAAGACGATGGTTTCATTGATTCTACACCACCGATGATGGTGTTGCCTAACGTTGATACGGAGCAACTGAATGTTCTTGATGCTCAAACCGATGCTCAAATTCAAATTGTTGAGGAAATGATTCGGCTGAGTGAACGAGTTGATTCATTGGAAAGGAGGATTGTTTTACTTGGGGAGGCGAATGAAAACACACTTGGAAAAAGCAATCGTAAGCCTTTGTCTGCTCAAAAGAACCCAAAAACATTCGTTGCTGACCGAACGAGTATAATGGTTGAGGTACTCCATATCATGGGGGCATCTCTTTTACTACTCGTCTCCCTCTTTGCTTTGGATGGGTATCTAAAGGACAACGAGATTCTCTTGATGAATAAATATAATCTTGGCATCCCCTTGTGGACTTTTGGTGTATTTGGTTGGTCTTTGTTTTTGTTCCAGCGGATGGGTAGAACAGGTACAGTCTTGAGCGTCCCCTTGCTCTACAGAATTCAGATTTCACTCGCTATCGCCATGGCCACGATGATGGGCATGCTGCTCTCTGAAGAATCATTGAATACAATTTCTAGTGCTTGGATTTGGACAACTGTTCTCGCTTCTGGGGCGATCGTTGGAGTCAGTATGATTACTTCTGCGTGGAAAATTACCAAAGGAATGGTTGGCATAGATAACGATGAATTAGTGTGAAAATGATTATATTATTTGCGCTACTAGGTGAATTATGCCTAAAACATTCGATAGAGCACCTGAATTACCGAAAATGCGCCGTAGGATTGGTCGTGACACAACTGAATTACTGATCACAACTCTTGCTCTGTTAGCCACATCGGGTATAGTGGCAGTTTTGATTAGAGCTTCTGTTTTTGATATTGCATCTCAAGATGAATATGATTTCATAAAGTATTTCTTAATTTGCTCATCTGCTTTTTTATGGCTCACTGTCGTTCGACTAGAATTTACTGCAAAGAACAAAGCAGAAATTTTGTACGAAACCCAAATGAATGAATATGAGATTATGAGGACAAAATGGCTCGATATAGCATCTCAAAAGATGGAGATTGAAGCCAAAAGGTCAATGGATAATTCGAACCTTGTTCCACCAACTGTACTTGAATCAAAACCAGTCGAGATTAAGCAAGTGATTGCTACAAAAACCGACTCGGATTCAAAATCCGAAGACACTGCCTAGCAAGAAGGTCTGGGAAAGGCCAAAACCTCTAATCCAAAAATAGTAAAGATGAGTTTGCTGGAATACGATGATAAATTCGTCCCAATTCCATTATTTGCTGCTAGTTTAGGAATGATCACAGGTTTTACTTTCATTTTCCCTTGGATGGGGCTTCTTACAGTTCCTATTGCATCTGCAATTGTATTCTCTATCGTTGTAGGAGACATTACATTTGTGGAATTACCACCTTCAAATGAGATAATCAAACTGGAAGAGGAATGAATTTTATTCATTAATCGCTTCTGGATTCTTACCTAGATCTCTTGTAATGTTCTTTTGATGGGACTCAAGAGTGCCTCCACCGATCTCAAGAAGTTTTGAATCTCTCCATAATCGTTCGACATGGTATTCTCCAACGTATCCATAGCCTCCTAGGACTTGAATTGCTGAATCTGCGATTTCTTTAGCAGCAGTTGTTGCGAATAATTTCACTCCATCTGAATCCAGACGTTGTCCAGTTGAACCGAGCTTGATGGTATTTGCTGTATCGTAAATGTAAGCACGCATTGCTCGATACTTCGCCCATGATTCTGCAATATGACGTTGCATTTGTCCAAAGGATCGAATCTGGGATCCGAATGCTTCTCTCTCTGATGCGTAACGATTCATTTCATGGAGGCTTCTTCTTGCAATTCCTAGTGACATTGCAGCAAGCGTGAGTCGTTCAATCTCCAGATTACCCATCATGTGAATCAGAGAGTTTCCTTGTTCACCTACCAAGTTACTCGCAGGTACAATACACTCATCGAAGACGAGTTCTGCTGTATTCGATGCACGCATTCCTGTTTTATCCAAGATCTTCTGGCCAACGCTGTAACCGTTCATACCGTTTTCAACCAGGAAGGTTGAGAGAAGTGGTCGTCCTTTGTCATCATATCCAGTTCGTGCATAGACCCAAACAACGTCAGCAGGTGTTCCTTGATCATCGATGCATCCGTTTGTAATCCACATCTTTCGTCCGTTCAGAACCCAATCTCCATTGTCGTCCTTTTGGGCAGTTGTTGAAAGGCCAAGGACATCAGTGCCTGCATCTGGCTCTGACATTGCCATTGCTCCAATCCATTCTCCAGAGCAGACCTTTGGAAGGATTCTACTCTTTTGTTCTTCAGAACCGTTTTGAGCAAGATTGTTGACAAAAAGCATTGAGTGGGCCAAGTAAGCAAGTGCGAATCCAGGGTCAGAGTAAGATAATTCTTCGTGTGCAATGGTTGCTGCAACGACATCAAGTCCTGAACCTCCGTACTTTTCTGGTACTGTAATTCCAAGAAGACCAAGTTCTCCAAGTTGTCGGAAGAGTTCGAGATTAAACTTCTCTTTCTTATCAAACTCATGAGCTTGTGGCTCCACAAATTCTTGCGTAAAATCTCGGATCATTTCCCGAAGCATTTGATGCTCTTCGCTTGGATTTGCATGATCTACCATAGACTCGCCCAACCAATGCCAGTCGTGTCCCTTTTTCATGATTGTTTCTCAGAGCCGTAGAGTTCGCGGAGACATTTGTGCTCTCTTTTGACCTACTGAAGGGCGATGTCTCGTGCGGAGTGGGGCTTTTGATTGCCTCTTTACACGTCGTATCTTTCTTGATGGGAGTGGTATCTTTTTGGCTCGTTGTCCTACATGCCGGAGCGGGTTTGAGGATTCTTGAACGAGTGTGTTTTCTACACCAATGTTGCTTAGTAAACTGTTGGCCACTGACCGATGTGTTTGACCGCTTCGCGCATCATCAATAATTCTGTTCGCTAGAGTTTCAAATGTTGAATTTGATTGTTGAGATCGATGGATTTCACGTTGAATCTGATTCCCGTCTTCTTGTTCATCCATTAGTGCTTTCAACATTGATTCATTCATTGCATCTTGCTTGCGCTCACTCATATGCATCCCATCCATTACAAAAAACGGACTCTTTACATATCAATATTAGGGATGTGAAAGGGTTGCAGAAGGCGGTTTCTCTACTCTTCTTCTGAGAGCCGAGCAGCTAAAACCGCTTTATAGGATTCCTCATCATCAAATTCAAGGACGATCGCTGAGATGTTTTCACAGTCTTGACATTGATATTGTTGTCCTGTCATGAATCCCATGTAAGGGTAAATTCGTATGCTCATACAATATGGACATGCTCGGAATGACATATTGGATGCTGTACAATTCAACTTAATATTTCTTGCATCATCTTAGGTTGAACGAACTTCCTTAATTCTTTAAAACAAGGCATGTCGCTTTGTAATTTCGAAACAGCCAAGGTATTTGTCTTGGATAAAACAGCCATTCTCTCGGTTTATAGAACGGCATGAAAATACGTGCAATATTCTTCACAAGTTCAACAGGTGCTCGATGGTCGTTGCTTGTGATTATTTTTCCATCAACAAGTGAAGTGTTGGGAAAGAATTCTGCAAATGCTTCCACATCAGGTCGAAACATCGTATCGATAGGGTCTGGGTGATACGGGAATTTGTAAGGTCCTGAAATGAAGAGGTATCCTTCTTTTGGAATGAATTCTTGCAACGATTTACAGATTTCAGATACACTTTCTTTCGGTACGTGTTCAAGTAGGTTTGAACATATTACTGATTTAAATCCAGTTTGTTTCAAGGTTTTCATAAATTCTGGATCTGTTACGTCA
>CAXDRT010000054.1:0-11711 GCA_963991835.1 uncultured euryarchaeote | reverse complement strand
TTCCAGCATAAACTCCCCTTATCATATTAGGGGTATATGTGCGTTCAATAAAAGGGTTAGAAAAAGTTGAGATTTTGCAACCCCTGGATCACCCATTAACAGAATGTGAATATCACCACGGTTTCTCGTTCCGTCGGGATTGAGTCGGGCTACTCCTCCAAAGAGTTGAAGCAGCAATGTTTCCTTGATTTTCTCCATTCCAAAAATCGATGGGGCGATAGATTTCGATAAACGATTATAGATGTCTGGGTCGCTTGCAAGTTCACGGATTTGAACTTCCTCAACATCGGAAACAACAATCTCTTCGAGCGCAAGGTTCTGGCGTTCAAGTGATTGGATTCTAAGGAAAATATCGAACACCGGGGTGTCCTTTCCATGTCTTCTTTGAGAACGGATAAAGAGTACGCCATTTCCTTTTACTCGATCGCCTGGGTTGCCCACTCCTGTCAAATCATGTTCGACAATGCACCTTAGTCGCTCTGGCTGGGCGCCCCCTCGAACTTGTTCAGGAAGTTCTTGAAGTTCAATAAACTGGGAGTTGATAAGAACAGATCTATCATGAAGTAACTGGAATCTTGTTTGTCTGTTATTTAGGCCGCAGCCACCGTCAATTTGGGTGCATTCCATCGGTTGAATGAGTTCTTGTTCATTCGGTTGATTGATTGTAAGCAAATGTTCACAGGATACGCATTTGAATGTAGCAGAGTACATTCTTGGACGCACTCCTGAAATCTTGGTGATGACCGCATCTATGGCCAGCATGACACCGATATCATCGGAACGAAGTTGTGAAACTGTTCGAACTTGATCACTGGGGAGATGAACGATTCGAACCCAAGGATGGATTGCTCCATGTCCAACATCTGCGAGAAGTTCTCGTAAAGCCCTGTTTGAAGCATCGTAGTGAAGTTCAGGTTGACTGAGTATACTCTGTGCAAAATCGTGATCAAATCCTTCGATGGTTTGGTAAGAAACTTCCAAACTTTGAACATCAGGCCAAAGTTGTGCTATGTTGTGAACGGCTTCGGTGAAATGCGCGTGGAGGAGAGTTGACCAACGGGCTGTTAAATCGAAATCCTGAATCATAGTATTCACACCGCGTGGAGTTGAAGATAATGGGCTACAGTTTATAGAAAGCGCGCTCAATCAAATCCACCCCTTTGTTTCCACTGGAGGATTGTAGCGGCGTCATCTGCTTTTTAGAGTAAAATATTGGTGCTAGTGGAACTTCTCCAGAGAGTATTTTTTACAACAAATTAGGTTAATAATGAGACCGTTTCTCTCAATAAATTGATAACACGTGAACGTCTGACTTCATTCATGATTATATTCGCTCATGGACTCGAAGGCACGCCAAATGGAAGCAAAATACAGGCTTTGAGAGCAGCAGGATTCGAAGTCCTTGCTCCAGACTTCCAAGGAATGATCCTCAGTGAAAGAGTAGCGCTCTTGGAGAATATCTGTAATGAGCATAGAGACAAGAGACCGCTCTTAGCAGGCTCAAGTTATGGGGGACTTACCGCTGCAATTATTGCAATGAGATTACCAGAACAATTTTCTGGACTTCTTCTTTGTGCCCCTGCACTGCACCTGAAAGAAGACCCCGTCAGTGAAGATACGATTCTCGTTGCACCGAAAGGGATGCCTACAGTCATAATTCATGGAATTGGAGATGACGTCGTCCCTATCTCTTGCAGTCTTGAATATGCAGAACGATCAGGAAGTGACATTCTACAATTTCACAAAGTTGATGATGGGCATCGCCTTTCTGAGTCACACAGTTCAATTATTGAGGGGGCTAACGCCTTGTATTCACAAACGATTGATTCATGAAACGTCTTGCTCTGGCAACGGTATGAGCGACTCAATGGATTATGCTTCTAGCGGCGTAGATATTGACCTTGAAGGGGCTGCTGTCGCTTCATTGATCGGTTCGCTACAACGTTCTACAAGAAAGCCAGGGACGCCAGGGGCCCCTGTCGATTTACCTGGTGGCTTTGGAGGCCTCATTGAATTTGGAAGTCATCTTCTTGCTATGGCTACGGACGGGGTTGGAAGTAAATTACAAATCGCAACAGCTGTCAAACAGTGGGGAAGTGTTGGGATCGATTGCATGGCTATGAATGTCAATGACCTGCTCTGTGTCGGTGCTGAACCAATTGCCTTTGTCGATTACATAGCGGTCCCGAAACCCGACCCTGAAGTTCATGCTGCAGTTGGGGCATCTCTTGCAAAGGCTTGCGAACTAGCAAACGTTACTTTGGCAGGTGGAGAGACTGCTTCCCTACCTGGAATCGTTACGGAACTTGACCTCTCAGGAACTGCTCTTGGATATCTGGCAAAGGATGATGCAATTACTGGCGAAACCCTTCAGGCAGGAGACGTCCTCATCGGACTCCCATCGTCTGGAATTCATTCGAATGGGTTTTCTCTTGTTCGAAACATCATCAAGCATAGTGGCATGAGTTACGAAGATGCTTGTCCGTTTAATCCTGAATTTGACGGAAGAGAGATTACAAGATGGACAGATGGGAATCCTACTTTTGCGGAAGTGCTGTTGACCCCCACTCGTATCTATTGCGATCCTGTAGTAAACTTACTCAACCATCTAAAAGCAGAAAATGGTACTGTCCATGACGTTCATGGAATCGCTCACATCACCGGCGGAGGATTATCCAATCTTCTTCGATTGCATGATTCACTGGGATGGCATATCGAAAGTCCTATGCCGATACCTCCTGAATTTGTCTGGCTTCAATCGAATGGAAATGTCACTGATTTGGAGATGCATCGCACATTCAATATGGGATTGGGAATGGTCCTAGCTGTATCAAAAGAAGCGAGTGAAGCAATTCTTAATTTCCTTGCAGAAAAGGATTCAGGAGCACAGATTATTGGCCATGTTCATGATGATGGACACCGAGTTACGCATGTGAATTCAGATGTTGTCTTTCAACACTATTGATGCGGTGCGGTCAAGAAGAAGAATCGATTCCATTGACCATGGCCGATACCTTCACTGGAGCAGATGACCCCGCTGGTTGGCCTGGTCATCTTTGGCTGGAGGGACGAACTATTGTTCATCTTCAATCTGACCAAGAGCGCCCCTCACATATGCCAAGAGGGCCTGTGGCAAAGTCTAGAACTGGGTTCATGAATCCTGCAATGGCACCCGCTCGGACCAGATCTGTTCTGTTGTTGCAAGATGCACTTGAACATGATTGGCTCGTTGACAATCGCCCGATACGGGCTCTTGATGCATTGTGCGCTACTGGTATTCGGGTAAGAAGATGGAGAAATGAAATATCTTCTGATCTCCAAGAACGACTCCATATTACAGCAAATGACCTTGATTCTGAAGCATTGGATTGGGCGTTGTCTTCTGTTCGAAAGAACAAGACAAGTGGGGTCTTTCCCAAACTTGACGACGAACAGATACCAACCGAGCACATCACTGAAAATGGGATTCATTTCCAACGTTATGATGCTCGAATGGCAATGATTCAAGGCTCATTTCAATGGATTGACCTCGATCCATTCGGTTCGCCCGTACAATTTCTTGATACCGCCTTACAGGGGCTTGGACGTGTTGGTGTTCTGGAAGTAACTGCAACTGATACAGCAGCACTCACTGGGTCATCATCGACTTCAGGAAAAAGAAGATACGGTCATAATGGGATTGTCGATCATTACGCTCACGATGATGCTGTGCGGGTCTTACTCGGTACAATTGCAACAAGTGCAGCACGATTAGACCGTTCGATTGAGCCGATTCTTGCTCTCTTTGATGGCCATCATGTTCGCGTCTCGGTTCTTGTTCGTAAGAGCAAGAAAGGTGCTGATGAAAATCGTCAATTAATGGGGTGGCGAGTTCGACACAATGAGATTCCCTACACATTCGTCAAACACCCAACGCCAGAACAGATTCAGCATTCGAGTGGGCCGATGTGGATTGGTCCATTATGGAATGAGGACATTACACGTCGGATGACAGAGGATCATGCGGTCAAGTGCTGTTTGCCAAGCGAGGAGGACTTGAATTCTGCGCCAGTCATTGGATTAGAATGGAGTGAACTTGACCAAGTCTATGCAGAACGAGAACTAAGACGGTCTGTTCGCTACATTTCAGATGCATCTTCCTTGCTTTCATCTGAACATCTTCTGCTACCGTACGATCAGATTGCCCCCTGGGCAAAAGCGGCGTCAATGCCTTCAATGATCGACCTTATCTCAGCGTTAAACGAAGAAGGATATCTTACCGCTCGAGTTCCTGACCTAAGGCCGTATATTGCAACAAAAGCACCGTATGAAGTGGTCTTAGAGATGGTTCGTCAAATGGATTTAACCGAATGAGGGGTCGTTTTCAACATCATCATCGTTTGGTGAGGGAAGAAGTGGCGTAGAGTTCTGAATAATCTCCTGAACCGAATGTTCAATTTCTCTTGCGCTTTCAAGCATCTTCGAAAGTGGAATATGGACACCAGTCATTTCAGTGATTGCTTCAATAGCGACAGCTGCTGCTCGAACATCAGGATACATTGGGCTCGCTTCTGAAAGAAGAGCTGTAATATCAAGATTGAGTCGATCGCCTTCGCTCAATAAAAAGCCAGTTATTCCAGAAACAATTCCTCGTTGTATTGTGTGTAAATCCATCTCTTTCAATCGCTTTCTTGCCTTCGCAGATGCTCCAACAGCAAACAACCCTTCGCCCTGTACTTCTTTTTCAGGTTTCAGAATTCCATCGATGATGATGAGTTGTTCAAATCCGCCAGCAGTAAACCATTCCAAAACGGTTGAACCAAAGGCAATGTCTTGTTCCTTTTCAAATTGAATTTCGGCGGTGAAGACTCCAATTCCATTCCCCTGATAGACCCTAACTGGGTGTCGAGGAACTTCATTTTGGATAAGAGCAACTGCAGGAAATCGTTCATCCATGACCGTTCCTAATTGAGTCAGCCCAAGTGATTCAATGATGTGTGAGGTTGCTATTACTCCGACCATTCCAGCCGTAGTAAATCCACAAACTGCAACACCTCCAGTGGTTGGGTCAACCCCTGAACGTAGAACAAGATCATATGTCCCAAACTGCTGACTCATTGTTCCCCCTCATTCTTCTGGTCGACTCGTGTTAGAAAAATATCACGCATCTTATTCTGTGAATTCGGACCAGTCTTCTGCACCTTCTTCTCGGTACCACCATGTTCCGTTCTCGTCTTCCCACCATTCGGTTCCATATTCATCGACTGAGATTCCATCGTCTTCTTCAACAGACTCTTCAACAGACTCTTCAGGTTCTGAATCCTCGTGTTTTTCGATACGGTCATTCGAATCGCCACCTGATACTTCTGAGATTAAAGAATCACCAGGGCGCTCGATGATTTCAGGTTCAACATTGATTGTTTTGTCTTCGAATTCATCCAAAGGCCTGCCTTCTGGAATCTCTGGAGTCGGTTCCTTCTTTTCCATAGGGAATTCATCATCCTCTCCATAGAATTCATCGCCATCAAATCCTGCGCCTGCGCGACGATTTAGCATTACATAACCAAGAATTACCAGAACGAGAAGTACTCCTCCAATTCCTCCGTAAAGAAGCGTATTTGAGGATTCCTTGCCGTCACCGTCGGTAGTAGTGGGGTCTACAGGAACATCAAGGGAAGCCGTCCATTCCACAGTATCTGAAGTCATTAGAGGTTGGAGTGAGTTGTAATCCGGAGACGTTGTGTAGATGGAGAAGCCGAGAGTTTTCACAACATCCTCATCTTTCTGTGCATTCCAAATCTGATCATATGTTGGTTCAAATGAAATTGTTGCAGATCCGTTTGCTTCGATTGTTACAGTTGATGGTTTGTTAAACAATGCGGGTACGTCCGTGGCTGTTAATTCAACTGAG
This sequence comes from uncultured euryarchaeote, assembly GCA_963991835.1. GTDB lineage: Archaea > Thermoplasmatota > Poseidoniia > Poseidoniales > Poseidoniaceae > MGIIa-L2. Next base: position 5,821 of record CAXDRT010000054.1, on the reverse strand, counting down.
ATGAGGAATGGATTTGGATTGTTGACTTGACATTCAATCGGGTCACTATTCATCTTCTTATTCGTTAGAATTGTTGGACTCTCACATGTTACTGTTGCGGGTAATAGAACGCTTGGCACCCATACAGGCTCGGTCGTATTCGTGTTTGTTTCGTTATCTATTGAATCATCCACATATGCATTTAGTAGAGTTGTATGAGATAACGTTCCGAACCAGTTTCGGTCGTTGGTTGAAACGTTGAATTGGATATATGTCGTGTTTTCAAATTCTGAGACGACGCGAATCTTACCTAATGAGATCGTTTCAGTACCGCTATTGACAGCAATATCTGATTCATTAAACGCAGTCCAATGGATCAGAGTTCCTTCTAACGAATTCTGTTGAGCAATGTCATTAGCATCGTTCGCTGTTAGAGTGATGTTGAGATCGATTGCATCATTCGAATCTTTGTCGATACTTGTTGGTCCTGAGAGTAGTGCATCAATTCCAGAACTCAGGTTCAATTGTGCTGAATTGCCAAGAATCGGTTGAACGTCTGTAGGCTCAATATTCGCCATTGCTGCGGAGAGAGAGAGGGTTTCTCCATAAGTCGAACTAAAATTGAGGAATGTTGTTGGGATTGAAGCATCGTCTAATGTTGCAGCATCAATTGGCACCCATTCACCGTTCGTATCTGTCGTTCCAGTTAAGTTCGTGACTTCGTTTCCAACGGTTACGGCTAAGGTAATTTGAGCATTTGCAAGTGGGGAAAATCCATCTTCGTCCTCAACACTCGCGCTAATCTCAATCTTGAGAGGTTGGGTTGAAACAAGGTATTGGTCTGGATTTCCAGTTGTTACTGATATGTCGAGATTACTTTGAAGATAAGTATTGTTGAACGACACGGTTGGTCCAGCAAACGGCAGAGGAAGGGATGCATTGTCATAGATGTCTACAGCAGCGATTGCAACCCAATACTGAGAAGCATCCTCAATGGAGCTTCCAGTAACACTTCCCGATGAGTCGGTGTAATCAGACATTACCGAGAACTCATAGGACGTGGTGGAATTTGTAAGTGTTGCAATTGGGAGATAAGTTCTATCACCTAGTTTGAAATTCTTCTCTGAAGTAAGTTCAACGACTGATTCTGTTGAGGAATCGAGGCTCGTGTTTGAAACATAAACAAGATATTCTTCGACAAATGAGTCAATGCTTGGAGTCCAAGATACTCGCATAGGATTGGCTTCTGAACTTTCATCGAGATCAAGAAGTTGAACATTCGTTGCGATTTCTGGTGCAACAGGGTAGGGTATGGTCACTGAGAGAGACTGAGAAAGATTGCTGATTACGCCAAAGGTGTGAGTTGATCGTACCACGTATCCATATGTTGAGCCAATGTCGACTTGTGTATCTGTATAATTGTTTGATCCTATCACGATATCATGAGGAGCGGTCCAATCATAATTTGTCGATGAGGACATCTTGAAGATCTGGAATGATTGTAAATCAGGACCGTATGTTGACAACGGTTGCCATTCGATCGTGACATGATTTTCAGTTATTGATTCAACTGAAACAATCGGCGTAGGGGGTAAGGCAAGATTTGGTGCGCCAAGTGTGTAATTGCCACTGAATGAAGTAACATCAAAACTTCCTGCCTTTGTTGTTTCAACAGGTAATGTCACGGTAAACGACCCTGTTCCTGGAAGCATCTGTTGGTTCAGAGAATTACTCAATGAACCAATAGTTCCTGGGCTTGTTGCAACGTGAAATTCAATATCATAAGCAATATCCAAATCAGTGAGATTCGCCGTTCCATTTGAATTGCTTGAGATGGACATCATATTGTTGACCATTTCAATACCATACCCGTCGGAAAGGCCCGGGTATGCTGGAATACGTGGAGAGAGTGCATCCCGTATGATGTCGTTTGTATCTGAAAGTGTTAACACTCCGATATCTGAAATCGTGCTACTCGAATAACCTTCAGTCCAAAGATCAATGTTGCTATCCACATCAACATCCAATGACAGATTGTGCCAAGCACCAATGAAAATTCCTTGAGTTACCTCTCCTGCGAGAATGAATTGTTCCATCAAACCGTCTCCATCTACGTCATCGAAGTAAATATCTCGCGGTTGGGACCACGGAGCGAGTGGGGTCGGTGTTGGAATGCCAACACCTGAAATGCCTATTGATCTAAATCCAATATCTCCTTCTAATGTCGCAGGGTTGTTATCAGCAAATCCAGGATCAGGCAAGAAAAATGAAGGTAGTCCATCGTTATCATGGTCAGCTATCGTCGCATTATCGGTAAATATTTGATCGTTCGTTTGAACCTGAGTCCACGTTTGCCCATTATTTAGGAGGATATTTGAACCCATAGTTTGCGGTGTGATGAAATCAGTATCACCATCGCCATCAACGTCACCTGGTACAGAAAGTGCTGAAAGATTTCGGAATTTATTGATGTTCGGATTGAGAGTCTTCGTTATCGCGTCATAAGTCAATTCAGTTGCATCGTTCGCATCATCTGACACCAAAATGATTGTCTGAGTACGATTAGGCGCGAAGAATTCTCCCACATGCAAACTACGCATTTCTGCTCTTCCATCCCAGAAATTCCATTTGCGAATGTTTGACGTATCGCCTATTTTGGAACTGTTTGTTGTTGCGTCGAACGTATTGACGGCAACGAGTCCATTTCCGAAATAGCCGTGAACAGAAATGAAGTCAGAATAATTGTCTCCGTTCAGATCACTTAATTGAACATCAATAGGCGCTGTTGTAATGTTCACTGTGAAGTACGCGTCATAGGTGGAGGTCGTTGAATTATAATAATGGATGCACATTGTTTCATTAAATTGTTCGAATGTAATGACATCGTCAAAGGAATCATTGTTCATGTCTGCGGTTCTGATTCTTTCAGACGTTTGGCACGTAGCAGTCCAATTGGTTAAGCTGTACGTCATTGAAGTCGCATTGCTCTCAACAACTGCAAAACCAGTCCCTACTCCTGTAGAGTAATTTTGTGTCGAGAATACAAACGCATCCGCCATTGCGTCGTTGTTTGAATTCCCCATCTCCATTTGCTGAATAGAGCCAACTTGGACAAATTGTGCTTCGATGTTGGGCGTGTATGTTACATTCATTTGGCTCGTCTGCAATGAGGCATTCTTGGGCAGTAGAATTGGGCTCGGCATCCCAGTGCTGTTGTTTAGTTGAACCGAATCGTAAGTATTTCCAGTTTGGAAACTGTTTTGATGGGATAAATCTCCGTATCCTTGCCCAGAATAACTCCAGACTGTATTCCCTTGGCTGCTGTTGATGAAGACACTGCCTGGCGTTGGTGAAGCATACGTGCTGTCGACCAAAAAGGATGCATCTTGGTATGTGACATTTCTTTCCAAATCGATTTCTAAGGCGAGAGAAGTGTTGTTTCCGTCCGATGGAATCGTGAGACTAGAAGCATTATTTGCGAATGATGAGACTTGTGTGGGTGATCCTGTTGAAGGTGAGATGAAAAGAACTGAAGCCAATAAAATTGAAACTAAAAGAAGGGATTTTCGACGGGTCTTGGCTTCGTGCATGGTATCACCTACACTCCACGCAGACTACCTATACTTCAAGTCGATTACGCTTCGATTGTACAATTGAGAGGTAAAATTTTGTTATACTTGCGTTCATTTTGTTATCGTGGCAAATATACAAGGGTTATCAACCAGAGGGGGTTGCTAGAACTGATACCCATGGTAGCACAGGCGAAAATAACGGTTATTGCAGGCGATTTAGAAATTGACGTAAGTGGGGCGACTGTTGAAGTCGATGCCCGACTCATACAAATGAGACATGATGATACATGGTCGATTGTCCTCGAACGCGTAAAAGAAGCACGAGATGCTGCTATTGAAGCAGCCATCGATGCTGCAAGAGATGCTGGTTTACCAGAGCGTGGTTCAGCATTCAGATCACTGGTTGAGAATTGCGCATTGAATAAGAAGCCTGATCAAGTGCTCGCCGCAATTCATTATCTCCGTGACGTTGAGAATGTCCAAGATAGCCCTCCTCGAGTGGTAAATCAACTGTTCTCAGATGGAGGAATCGACCCCCCTGGTAATCTTTCATTATATCTAAACAGACTCAGAGAACGCGGTTTGCTCGAAGTCCCATTCGAACACGGAGACAAAAACCGATTTGCAGTCCTAACCGATGCTGGTAGGGCGCACCTCGATAAACAATCAACCTCCTGAGTGAATCATGGTCATGTCAGGCGGCGGAACGGGAGACCCCCGTGACGACCCAGAATCTGGTGAGAATATCGTCCTCGATTACTCGTTCCAAAATCATAGCAAGGGACTGCTTCGTAAAGGTAGGCACAAGGGCTCAACATTTCGAAGAGCAATACTCGATGAGGCGGATTTAACAGAAGGAGACTTTACTGATTGCGATTTCCGTAAAGCATCATTAGTTGAAGCGGATCTTATGAAATCTGCATTTGACGGTGCTGATTTCAGAGGAGCTGATTTACGAAAAGCTCGATGCAATCTCTCAAATTTTAGAAATTGTAAACTCAAAGGAGCTGATTTGAGAGGAATTCGTGGGAAGTATGCCATCTGGCAAGGAAGCGATTGGTGGAATGCAATCGTAAATGAAGATCTTGAAAAGACCTTGAAAAAGAAGTGGCCTAAACCAGCCGATTATTCAGATTCTTCGTGAACCAATTGGACAGAATTCGCTTCAGCAAACGCAAGTTTTGCTCTCGCATTTATTAGTGGAAGGAGAGCCATTGCGCCGCATAAAAAGCTGCAGACACCGCATAGATATCCTGTGATTTCATGGGTTTGGACCAGCATTGATTCTAAGAGATGTTCTTTTGCTGCATCGTAGATTATGGTGCATCCATAAATCCCCCCAACAAAGGACACTCCAGCACCACCAATTGCTATTTTTCCGCCAATGGGTTTCATTGCAAAAAGGAATATGCTGCCTATGAATACAAATACGCTTCCGATTCCGAGTGCAGCGCCTCGAATTAGATAACCATCTGCTTCATTTATTTCTTGATGGAAGTCTTGATATTGTTCTACGCTTAGATTTTCACCTTGTTGATTTGGAACGTTAATCAACGTTTCAATCTGAGCCTGTGATAATTCTTCAGAGTTGGCATTGGTGAGATCTGTGTATGCTAAAACTCCGAAAAAGAGAGCACCTAGCATGAGTAAGATTGCGATCGTTTTCGGCCCTTTTCTATCTGGACGAATCGCATACATATCGGGGATTTCTTCACTCATTCAAAACACCTTCAACACAATTACCCAATCCTTCTCTTAAAAAATTTGGAATAGAAATTCGCTCCATTGAATCCATATCGACACAAACAGTAACTTGGGTGGAAGTCCACAGTAAATCCTCTTCTTGATTGTGAAATTCATAGGACCAAGTGCAAGAGGTGTCCCCTATCTTTGAGATCCAAATGGTTGCTCTTATCTGATCGCCGTATCGTAGTGGCGCAATGAAATCGGACTCTACATGAACAACTGGAAATCCTATGTGTTTTTCTAAAATTAATTCCGAGTACTTAATTCCGCAGATAAGTTCCCACGAATCTTCAAAGAAACGGTGCGCTAAATCAAAGATTCTTGGATAATAAGCAATGTTTGCAAGATCGACCATTGGGAAATCGACGCCTCTCTGCAATTGTACTGCCATACCCTAGCCAAGAGGATAAGTGAAATGAACTCTTGTACAGAAACGGGTAAATCGTGCCGTTGCGCTTATATCCAAGAGGTGGGTGGTTGCGAATACCAAGGCCCTATAGTGTAGCTTGGATATCACGCCGGCT
>CAXDRT010000053.1:0-11714 GCA_963991835.1 uncultured euryarchaeote | reverse complement strand
ACACCAACGTCTGCTGCCCGTTGAATCATGTAATACGGATCTACGGGAATACAATGGCCACCAACACCAACCCCTGGAGTGTAACGATGAAAATTCCACTTCGTAGCTGCTGCTGAAAGTACATCCTCTACATCCACGTCAAGGGCAGGGAAAATTCGTGCGAGTTCGTTTACCAATGCAATGTTGATATCTCTCTGTACATTTTCAATGACCTTCGCAGCCTCTGCGACTTCAAGTTTTCCTACATAGCGAACGTCTTCAGAGGTCAATTTGGAGTAGAGTTCGACTAACTTTTGCCCTACTTCAGGATTGGAACAGCCAATGACTCGAGCGACTTGTCGAACACCATGAGCAGGGTCTCCCGGATTAAAGCGCTCAGGACAGTAGGCAATTTCTACATCTTCACCGATGACCAAACCAAGTTCTTCGATGATTGGCAGCCACGTTTCTGTTGTCACCCCAGGATAGACTGTAGATTCCAGAACAACAATCGTATTCGAACCTTTAGGAATCGCCTCAAAGACCGCTCTTCCCGCCGAGGCAACATAGGACAAATCCGGTTTCAAATCATGTGTAATGGGGGTCGGAACGGTTACAAGAACAACATCGCAGTGAGGGACTGCTTCAGAAGTGTTCATTGTAATGTTCCATCTCTCAACCCCTGGCTCTGGGATAATATCATCAACGTCTGGATCACCTGTAGGGTTTTCCCCGCGCATGATCATATCAACGGAACGCTGAGAAACATCAACACCCCAGACATTGAATCCTGCATCATGAAATCCGATAGCTGTAGGTAAACCCACATAACCCAATCCAATTATTCCAACTGTTTTCTGTACTCTCAAGAAACCCACTGAATTAACCCAAAACCATGAACTAAATGAAGGCATTGTGAACTGAAAAACAATGAAAATTAATGAGAACAATGAAATACAATGCGCGGTAAGATTAATTTATGAATAAACCAGAATCTTACGCAATAGTAGAAGGGACCACAATTAAAGAATTGATGGATGAAGTGAATTCTTGGATCAGGAGAGGATGGACTCCTTTGGGCGGAATATGCAGTGGCCTTGGCGCAGTGCTTTTACAGGCAATGGTAAAATATTGAATATTGTGATATCAGTCTATTTTTACCACTGATTCTGATAATCCATTTCCAAAAGAAACATTAAATCGTTTGTCTTTAGTGATTAATGTGAATTGAGTATCTGTAAACTGTATGGTGTTTTCTTTTTCGAAAGAGAAAAACCAACCTATTGACGTATCCCGTTCGGAAGTAATTGAGCTAATTAGGGTTGGAATTGGAACACGTTTCCCAATACCGTCCGTCAACCACCCTTGTGGAGAATCCCCCTCAACACCTGAGACAATTGAATGATTTAATTCATTAAAATGAGATGAAAATAAGCGTATAGATGAGCCATAATTCTCAATCATTAGACTCTCTTCTCCTTGTTCCACGGAACTGTCTTTAGCAAAATGCCAGATAGTTTTCAAATCCACAGAACGATTTAACGAATCTATTCTATCCACAACTAAAACACCTCTTTGTTCAAAAATAAACAATTCACGAGAAACTTTTATTGGATCATAACCCAAGTGAGAAGCGGAAATGCAGTATACATCTTCAAACGGAATGGAGGATTTGAAATCTGTTGCCCCAGATTGATGTACGTTATTATTCACGATGAGATTGTTGTGTGCCCGATTCGACATGAAATATGTAAACCTGAAAGGATCTCCATATTTGTATGGCCCACCAGAATCAACAAGAAAGGGGATGTTTTGATGAGAGATTGTTATGCTCAAAGCATCAAAATGGCCATGCGGGCCTCTTTGATTTTGATGTTGGAATGATAAATGGTCATACGTATCTTGCATATTTTTGGATTTGTAAATCGAAAAACCACATTGAGAGAACGTCTTCAACTTTTCGAAAGGATGATTTTTAGGGATATATTCCTTTGGAATATTTGCGCCATAGGCTGTATCCCCCAAAGGTACCATCTGTAGATTATCTAATGTAACCCAATAATTGGTTTCAATCATTTCGGGTATGAGATTGATAAGATCCGCACCGAAAGAAGTTCTTCCAAGCATAGTTGAAGGAATTGTTTCTAAAAGGCTGAGGGCTAATTGGTGATAATATACTGATTGTTCAAGAGTGAAATTATCTTCCAAGCTGAGTATACCTTGGAGAGATACTTCTAGGTATAATGTCCCAAATGGTTCAAGACCATAATCTGAAATTGAAAAAGGTGCGAGTTGAGCAATGTTCAAGATTGCTAATGCGTGGAATACTCCATGATTGCTATTGAACCAGAATTTAGAATCGTAAAATTCTCGAATATGTGAAATATGTTGGAAAATAATTTTAGTAACCAATTTTTTTGAATCCTCGGGGAAGTTTTTGTATATTGGATGGAGTAAAAGAGTGGCTAGGAAGCATAGCCTATCGGATGTGGAATGGTCAAACCAAGCCATTTCATTTACTTCGCCCGAATCTAAATAATTACAGTAACCAACGACTATATCGTGCATATTTACAAAATCTTCTTTCCCATTGTCATAGCCCCAATATAGAGAATATAACCAGTTTAGACTGTTAAAGTATAAACCCCAAGTTTTGTTATCAAATGGATCCATATCCCAATTAATATCTTCATCTAATTTTACTATATCAAATGAATTCCAAACCTTTAGTTTTCCCTCCGAGAGAAGATTGTATCTCTTTTCATTATAATGGGACTCCATTGACTTATACGGATGCCAAATCCCTTCCCAGTATGGATGTTTAACTTGAGACATCGTCAAACTCCTTAACCACATTTTTGTATAACCGATCATAAATTTTCGCGTTCAACTCCCAGGTCCTGTTCTCCACAAGCCATTTTCTAGCTGCTTTAGCCCTTATGCGGCATTCATCAAAATTTTCCAAACAATAAGAAACTACTTGAGAGAGGTTTTCAGCATCCTCTGTCTTGAATGAGTACCCTCTCTCTTCTCCAATAATTTCGATAAGGGCCTTTCGATCACTTACAATCAATGGAATCTCAAGAGCCATAGCTTCGTAAGGCTTCAGAGGGGTTACCAAATCTGATGCATAATCTCTCTTTCGTGGAACCACAAATAAATCGATTATACGGTAATAATCCTGTATTTCAGAGTGGTCAACCTTACCTGTAAAAATAACCTTTTGTTCTAATTTTAGATCATTGACGAGTGACTGTAAATTTCCTTTTTCTGGCCCGTCGCCAACAATGAGAACCATTGTATCAGGATGTTTTTCAAGAATGTGGGGTAGAGATTTTATCAACACATCATGCCCTTCTCTCTTCGATATGTTTGAGATATAACCAAGTATCTTCTTCCCTAGGAGATTCAGTTTTTTCAAGAGTTTTTTGTTCTTCGGCATCGGCGAAAACATATTCACGTCAACAGCATTGGGAACAATGCTTATTTTATCACTTGAAATTCCACGGTCAATTAAAGCCTCTTTCATAGATTGTGAAATTGTTACGACATGGTGAGCATGCATCATGAGGGAGTTCTCTTTGGATATTCTTTCTTTAGTATGCCATGAATTGTTCGCATAGAATGCATCTTTAGTCCAAGTGTGTTCATGAAACGACCGTACTTCGTATATCCATGGTATAGAAAAGTGATCTGATAAAACCTTAGCCATTGATGCTAATTCATATCCCTTGTAACCTGAAGCGGCGTGTAATATCGCTGGTTGTTCCTTTCGAATAACGCCCGCAAGCAATTGAGTGTTGAGTTGCAGGTTATTACAAATATATGACGCAGATTGAAAGTTTACATCTCCCGAATCAATTCGAAGGTGCCGAACACCTCGTATCTTTTCTTCAAGATTAAAATCTGTAATTCCAAACATCCTTGGGTAATTTAGAGGCGTTACTACAATAGGGTTTATGCCTATATTTTTTTGACTTTCGACAATATTTAGGTTCCGTATGGACCCTCCCGTCGATTCAAAAGGGTATGTGACCTTGAAGAGATGTAGAATTTTGTTCGGATCTGGTACGATTTCAATACCTCTTGAACTTGATAGCGTGGGCAACCAATTAACGTCAAGGGATCTGATTAATTGAGAAACAAATTCAATGCGATGAAGAGTTCTCTTCGATGGCCTCTCCTCATATTCGCTCTTCGCCACAGATAATGCAGAATGTAAGTCGCCTGACTGGATGTGATGGTCATATAGTAATTCATAATGTTGTTTAATGGAGACATGGGATGCCAATTCGATTCGTTTTTCAGAGGAAATCGTATGGAATAGATCTGTAATCATTGATTCATTTAACAAACCAGTTTTATTTGAGTGACCCCACTGTAAGGAGTTTTCTTTAGGAGTGGTACATTCGAATTGAGCACCAGATTGATTCCATTCAATCAACTTGATTTCAACGAATTCAACGTTTTCTGGAGGATAAAGAAGATGCTCATATACTATTGAAAGTTCCCCGGAACCTGATGAAATGTATTTAGAATATGCGTTGTATTTAGACGACCAAGTCAGGTGCTCCTTTGAAACAGGCGATAACAGAGCATTGCTTTTATCAAAATAACGAACTAATAATAATGCGATTCGCCCTACTTTTTTATGGATGTTTGCTAATTTGCAACAAAAAGAGTATGACCAGAACTGGTTTATTGAGGAGAGGATTTCGAAAGGCCTCACTGCTAGATCTACTAAGATATTTTGTCCTCCATCTAACGCCTCAATTTTCCCCTTTGGGTTGGATAAAAAAGCCCATTGAGTTAATGTCATGATGATTCGTTTTGTGGATTTAGGAGGAAGGATTGAAATCATCTCAGAATGAGGCTTAGCAATATTCCCTGTGAAGACATACCGATAGTTAAGAAACTTTTGCGATGTGCTAAAATTAAACAAATTTTCTTTGATTTCTTTTCCATCTAAGTCGAAGAATTTGACATCAAGAACCATCCCTTTGGAGACTCGCTCACCAGAGTGAGAACTATTTAGGTTAACGCTGATCGAAGATTGTCCATTTGCTTCCATTTCTAATTGTGAAATAATTTTGTTATCTGATGACATGATAGCACCTACATTGAAAACTCAATCAGCTTGGAGCAAAATAATTCAGAAATAGCCTTCATCTCAAATTTTGAATCAAGCTGTTGAACCTCTTCAGTCGTAATCGTCTCATCTAAGGATTGCACTAACGTGCTGTACAAATCAGAAATCTCTTCATGATTATAGAGGAGCCCTCCTCCGTTTTCCAAAAGGAGTTTGAAACCCCCAATATTGGGCCCAATTACAGGGATATCAAAGGTATGGGAGAGATGAGCTACGCCAGAATTAAGTGTGATTCTGTATGGGCAAACGCAATAATTTGAGGCCTTGAAGTAGTATTGAACATGTTCTGTCGGAATACGTGATTCAAATAATCTGATATTCATATTAGACTCGATTTTCCTCCTCACCGCAGAAAAATAGCTTTTATTGATAACTTTACCAGCAATTAGAAGGTAAACATTCGTCTGTTTGTTTTGTAACTTTTCAAATGCAGTAATGAGATCCTCTAATCCTTTATACGCTTGAATAGAACCGAAGAAAAGGAATACGAAACTATCTTGAGGGATACTCAGTTGAAAACGACTTTCCTCTCGAGTTACGATAGAAGGATAATAACCACGATAAGATGGATGAGGGGCAAAAATAACTTTTTCATCGGGGATCTCAAAAAAGGGCTCAGATAGTGCTTTCGTATCTTCATTCATTACATGAATGATGTCTGCTAATTTGATGAGTTCAATACGAAGCCGGATTTGTGCCTCTTTCAATTTTGAATCATGAGGAAGAATGTTGTGCACGGTCCATACAATTTTTGTCCCATTCGATTTAATCTTGCTAATCTGAGCGATGAATTCGTTTATGCGCTCATTAGCTATTTGTTCATTTTCTGTGTCTCCAATTATGCTACCAAGCCAATGAAGATGAAGAAATGTGTTGACTGGCAATCTAAAGGAAGTGACATTTTCTATTTCTGTAATACCAATTGGAGCAATCCCATTTACGAAGAATTCAGAATAGTATATTGATTGGAACGGATTTCCTTGTGCGATTGGATAGTAGAATAAAACCGAAGGTTGCTTCGAGACTCCTTCAAGAGAATCAACTCCGTAACCCATGCCCTCAAGGCGGTATAAACCATCGTAGACTGAATCATAGATTGATTCGTTGCCATGGGCTAAATCATTGGTTCGCACAAATTCTCCCAGTCCCTATCTGGATTTATTGTTTGGGATAACACGTAAAACTCTACTGGCACTAGATAGTGGGGGATTTGCCGATATAATATCAATACACTTTAAACTAGCGTGACAAGGGGCAAAAGGTACAATGGAGGGGAGAGGGTTACAACGTTTTGCTGCAAAAGGCAGTATGGCCCAAAAACTAATCAAACGTATCGTGAAGTTAGTTGTGAATTCTCCAAATGAATCTTCCAAAATTTCAGAGACATTTGCACTTCTGTATGATACTGATCCAAACTTATCACAGAGCCTCATCTATTCTATTGAAAATCTGATTTATGAAAAAAATGATATCGCGGCTGCTAAATTATTATTCCTTCACACGACAAGCACCCTAGCCTCTAAGGACAGTAAGCAGTGTCTTGATTTTGTCTACTCTTGTGACCCGTTAGCGATAGGACAAGACAGTCTTAAACTCGTTTTTGAACTTCACTACAAGGAAGAGCATTATTTGGCAAGCCTTCTTATTTTAGATGGAGTATCTCAAGAACATTGGGTCAACGAAAGGCGGATAGAAATCGCAGATTTGATTAAAGATAAGGATTTATCAAAAGTCGACATTATTTATCAAAACCTTGCCAACTTACTCTTGCTAAAGCGAAGCAAAATTTCAGGACAGGGGCCCCCAAATGTCAAGAAAACTAAATTTTTCTCGAGCTTGCTTCAGACGCCCATTGTTGCCTGGGAGTATCGCAACCAGTTGGGCCGGATGATTCGACGTGATCTCGATGTGAAATACCAAAAAAGTATTCTTGGATGGGCGTGGGGAATCATTGAACCACTTGCCCTTACCGTCACATTTCTGTTCTTATTCGATATATTATCCACCACAACCTCCCGTTATATGCCACTCAACATTATGATTGGGATTATCATTTGGTCTGGGTTTGGGCATATCCTCCTAAGAGGGACGAAGTCACTTGAGTCTAATACAGCTGTACTCCAACGAGTGAATTTACCCAGACAAATTTTCCTACTCAACATAGCAGGGACGTCAATCGTAACGGTGTCATTGAATATTCTTGCGATAATACCCCTGTTAATCTATTATCAAATTACGCCAACATGGAAGCTGATTTTGTTTCCTGCTTCCCTAATATTAGTAGCAGCATATGGAGTAAGTGTTTCACTATTCACATCCACGATACAAACAAAATGGAGAGATGTCAGTCATTTAGTCTCGGTGGCTGTTCGAATTGGATTTTATTTTACGCCTGTATTTTTCACCTTAGAGATGCTCATTAACGGGAGAATTCCTCCCGAATTCTTAACTGCATACTTGATCATCAATCCGATTGCAATTTACCTTACGCTAGCGAGAAGCGCCTTTACCAATGAGAGTATAGACATAGGCCAGGAATACTTTTGGATTTCTCTTCTTCATCTCATCCTCCTCTACACTTTTTCTGCTTACTGGTTCAGTAAAAACGAAGACAAGGCGGTGAAGTACCTATGAGAGCAGGAAAATTCCCTATTGTTCTAGATGATGTGGTTTTGGATTTCCCTTTCCATAACGCAGGGAAAACGACCATTCAGAAACAATTTCTTTCACTCTTCAAAGGCAATAACAAAAAATGGTTTCGTGCGCTTTCAGGTATTGATTTAAAAATTAAGAAGGGAAGTGTTGTTGGAATAATCGGCGATAATGGTGCAGGAAAAAGCACTCTGTTAAGAGTTATTGGCGGGATATACAAGCCTGACAGAGGAAAAATTACTGTAGAAGGTAAAGTAATATTGCTCGCATCGCTTGGCCTTGGATTCTCAAATGACCTGCCTGGTAGAGACAACATTTACCTCACTGGTGGTTTAATTGGAATGAGCGAAGACGAAATTGCTGATAAAGAACAGGAAATTATTGACTTTTCTGGCCTGAAGGAATTTATTGATGCCCCTCTACGCACTTATTCTTCAGGCATGAGGGCGCGGCTAGGGTTTAGTATCGCTTGCCATTCAAAACCAGAGATATTACTGTTAGACGAGGTTTTTTCCGTAGGCGACTATGAATTCAGAAGAAAATCAAAACGGAAAATATTACAAATGGTTGAAGGTGAAACTACAGTAGTTGTAGTTTCTCATAATATCCAAACACTTGAAGAAATATGCGATCGCATAATTTACATAGAAAATGGCAAAATATTGATGAGTACCAGCAAAAAATACGCCATTGAACTCTACAAACGGAAGTGAAGTAATGAAACAAACACTACGCAATAGGTTTGATCATTACCTGAGGAAAAAAAGGAAAAAACTTACTAAATTATCTCCACGCCTATCGAGTATTTCAGGGATAATTGAACTCGCTGTAACACGGCCAGTTGATATTTTCCGAATGTCAGAACATTTCATTGCAAAGAGTGAAGATGATTCACAATATCTCGATAGAATATATTTGGGAATCAACGAGTTGCTAGAGAACAAAAAAACATTCCAAGAAGCTGCGAATATTTTTGTTAGTGTTCTAAGAGCATTACGTACACTTGATGAACAGAATGCAACTGATTTTGGAGAGAAATTTATTCACCAGATACAAGATGAGCGTGCTCTAAAGACATTAGTCGCACTATATATTAGCCTCAACCAAAGAGAAAAAGCTATTTCGACAATCGAATTAAGTTCTAACATCCCTTGGACAAAAAAGAAAAAAATTGCTCTACTGAATTCAGATGTTTCTTCTATGACGAGAGAACAGTACTTCGTAAAATTCCGAAATATTAGTTACAACGATTCATTTTGCGAGAGTATTTTATTTCTTTATGCTGATGTCAACATGAATGTCATTGATGGTTCGTCGATTTGGCTCGCATCGATTACAGAGGCACTTGCAAATCACAGTGGTGAAATTCATCTATTACTCAAAGCGAATATTTCTCGTGAAACAGTATTGGAACCACTTCTTTCCAACAATAAGATTACCATCTTTGAACCTCTTGAATTTGGCATACATGATGGCGAATTGGACATCGTGAACGCTGTAAAAATTATAGAAATATTAGATGGAATTTATGGAGGTTACAAAAGGATAATTTTGCGAGGTTTTAATCTTTGCACGATTGCAAGTTCCACGAAAAGCCTTCATGGACGAATTTGGGCCTATTTGACAGATTACTACGAGATAGATAATATCAGTGGACAGCGAAAGGATAAGAAAGGTGTTCCTGAACTAATTCCAGATTTTATCAACCACTTTGATCGCTTCTTAACCCAAACTGAAGAAATCCGCAATGATTTAATTGAAAGACACAATATTCCACTAGAGATGTTTAGTTTAGTTCCTCCTATGATCCCTCCAGCAAGCCATTCACCTCAGCCATCTGATGAGATTAAAAACGAAATTATCAAGATTGGTTATGCTGGAAAAATCGCCCCTGAATGGGGTGTTCGTGAATTAATAAACATCGCCGACATAACCTCTGAAAGAAACTTAAAGGTTCAAGTTCACATTATCGGAGATAAGATACACAGGAACACGCCAACTTATCCATCCTTTCATGAAGACATGCGGGAGTTACTAAAAACCAATAAAAATGTTGTATGGCATGGTGGTTTGAGCAGAAAGGAAACAATTCAAATGATGAGTGGGATGGATATCTGTTGGGGATATAGATCAAAGTTGTTAGAAGATAACACTCTTGAGTTGTCAACAAAGACACTTGAGTATTTATCTCTAGGGCTCCCAACTATAATTAGTCGGAATTCAATAAATGAAAATATATGTGGATTGGAATACCCATTTTTCATTGACACAGACAAAGATATTTTCGAGCAAGCGATTGCAATAATCGAACAAAGCATATCATCTCCGCCAAAACCCAGTGATCTGCAAGTATTGGTAGAGAATCATACCATAGAAAGGGTATGGAATCTTTTCTTATCCCCTCTAGTCCAGTCAATAGAACATCAATTTACTGAAGAACGTAGGAGGATTGTGATAAATGGTCACGACTTTAAATTTATAGCAGAATTTGAATCTCATCTAAAAAAACTAGGGCATGATGTTCGACGAGACCAATGGGGCTGGGGCGAGGCTGAATCGTTAAACCGTTCAAAAAAGTTAGCATTGTGGAGTGAAATCATATTTTCTGAATGGGGATTAGCGAACGCAGCTTGGTATTCACAAAATATTTCATCAAATCAATCTCATTTTATCCGCATACATCTTCAAGAAATTAATGAACGGGCAAGAAAATTTCCCCCAAAAATAGATTTAGATTTCGTCAACCAGATTCTATTTGTATCGGAACATGTGTGCAACATCGCAATTGATATGTTCAGTTGGCCAAAGGAAAAGTGCTCTGTAATACACAATTACGTAAATACAGACTTATTTGATAATAGGAAAAATAACGACGCTGGATTTACTATAGCGATCGCTGGAATTGTTCCTCAGAGGAAGAGGCTCGATCGCGCGCTAGATTTATTGCGTTCTCTACGAATGAAAGATAAAAGATGGAATCTGATTATCAAAGGAAAATTGCCTCATGATTATTCGTTCATGCATGCTGAAGGCCGTCGAGAAGAATTAATTTATTTTGAAGAACAATATCATCGCCTAGAAATTGACGACCATCTTAAAGGCGCAGTAACTTTTGAAAGTTATACACCTTCATTGGCAAATTGGTACAAGAGTATCGGCTATATTTTATCCCCAAGTGATTTTGAGTCCTTCCATTATTCAGTTGCAGAAGGCGTTGCTAGTGGATGTGTGCCAATAATTTGGCCCTGGGAGGGAGTAAACGAATTTTATCCTGCTGAATGGGTTGGGGAAATTCATAAACAATTAATCGAAATGGCAATCAATACCAATCGGAGAGAACCTGATGTTATCGAATCGAACAAAGCGTTCATCCGTCAAAAATACTCTATGGATATTATCTTCACTAAATTGTTAGATATTATGGTGGGTGGGAAGTGAAAAATATGATTATACTTGTTGTTGGAGCGCGACCTAACTTTATGAAAATTGCACCTATTTATTCAGAACTAAGTGAACGTGGAGAAGAACTAATACTCCTGCATACTGGTCAACACTATGATGACAATATGTCAAAGGTTTTTTTTGATGATCTTGGGATGCCAAAACCAGATATTTACTTAGGTATAGGAAGCGGGTCCCATGCTTACCAAACTGCGACTGTTATGGTTGATTTTGAAAAGATTTGCAACGAGAAAGAACCCAGCATGGTGGTCGTTGTCGGCGATGTGAACTCCACCGTTGCATGTTCAATCGTTTGTGCGAAACTGAGGATACCATGCGCACATGTCGAGGCGGGTTTGCGATCTTTTGACCGTGATATGCCTGAAGAAATAAATCGTATTCTAACTGATTCTGTGGCAGACTTGTTGTTAACACCATCACCTGACGGAGATGAAAATCTCCGTGCAGAAGGCGTTACGGAAGAGAGAATCCA
>CAXDRT010000052.1:0-11765 GCA_963991835.1 uncultured euryarchaeote | reverse complement strand
GTACTGGCTCCATAGAATAATAAAGACACTCACCACAGTTGTCAGGTTGTGAGGATAATCAAGGGTCTTTAAGTGCGTATCACCTCTTCTCACCATGCGAAGAGTGTTGTTGGTGCTCTTACTCGCAGTCATTCTGCTCCCTTTAGCCAGTGCTGAGACCTATCGAATCTCTGGTCGGGCAACCTATGCAGACGGTTCAGCGGTGCAACTTGACTACGTCTCCGTTCAGTGTGAACAAGCTCAATTCGACTGTTATCAATATCGAGGAACCAATGTCTTAACCGATGCATATGGGGACTTTACTGTCGTCATTGATGCTGACGCTGAAGAAGACGAACTGGATATTTTACTCGCCTTGCGTGGTGAGACATTCCTCCATACAATCGATATCTCTGCGCACGAGAATTCCTCTCAAGGCAAACTCTTCCAAGACATTCAATTGGCACAAAATCCACCTCCCTCAGGTGTATTCATGGGCTTTGGCTGCTTTATTGTCCTCTTTGTTTTGGTGTTTGTCTCAGTCTTGCTGCGAACTGGACGTCGTCTTTCAACCGCCCAAGGTCGTAGGGAGTTTGCAGGTTTTCGACCAGCTCGAATGTTGGAATGTCCGGAATGTGGTGAGAGCGTCCCTCAACATGACCTAGTCAAACATCTGATTGTGGACCATGATTTCGATCCCTTAGATGCTGGCCAACTGACGGGTAAAGTCATGCGACGCATATGGTCAGAAGAAGAGTGAGTAATCACATGTTACGTCGGTATTGCCCACCGACATTGAACAGTGCATCGGTAATTTGGCCCAAACTGGCAACCTTGACCGTCTCCATCAATTCTTCAAACACGTTTCCTCCGAGCCTTGCAACCTCTTGCAATTGCTTGAGAGCATCTTGTGTCACTTCACCCTCAACGGTTTGACGGTCAGTCACTCGCTCTAAGCACGCTTCTTTTTCTTCAGGTGTTGCACGTGCTAATTCCATTTCGAAATCATCGGCACTCGATTCATCGAACACCTGTGCATTCGGATTCTGGAACGTGTTAACGCCAATAATTGGCAGTGTTCCATCGTGCTTGAGGTGTTCGTAATACATCGATTCATCCTGAATCTTTCCACGCTGATACATGGTTTCCATTGCACCAAGAACGCCACCTCTGCGGCTGATGGCTTCGAACTCTTTGAGCACAGCCTCTTCGACTAAATCGGTCAACTCATCAACAATGAACGAGCCTTGCATTGGATTCTCAGTCTTGGTCCAGCCGCTTTCCTTGTTGACAATCAACTGGATTGCAAGGGCTCTACGAACACTTTCCTCGGTTGGCGTTGTGATGGCCTCATCGTATGCATTGGTGTGCAGAGAGTTCGCATTATCTTGTATGGCAAGCAGGGCTTGGAGAGTGGTTCGAATATCGTTGAAGTCGATTTCTTGTGCGTGCAGGCTGCGTCCACTGGTTTGGATGTGATACTTGAGCTTCTGACTTCGCTCATCTGCATCATACAAGTCTCGCATAGTGATGGCCCAGATACGTCGAGCAACTCGGCCAATAACCGTGTATTCAGGGTCAAGTCCGTTACTGAAGAAGAACGACAAGTTCGGTGCGAATTTGTTGATGTCCATACCTCGACTTCGATAGTATTCAACATAGGTAAAACCGTTGGCCAGTGTAAGTGCCAATTGGGTAATTGGATTGGCTCCTGCCTCGGCAATGTGGTAGCCTGAAATGGAGACTGAGTAGTGGTTTCTCACACCATGATCAATGTAGTACTGCTGAACGTCGCCCATCATTTTGAGTGCGAAAGGCGTTGAGAAAATACAGGTGTTTTGCGCCTGGTCTTCTTTGAGAATATCGGCTTGTACTGTTCCACGAACCGTTTGCAGTGTTCGTGCTTTGATCTCTGCATAGGTGGCAGCGGCGACCATTTCATCTCCTCGACGTCCAACGGTAGCAAGTCCAAACGCATTGTGACCTTCGGGTAAATCGCCTCTGTATGCTGCGTCTTTCAATTCGATTTTCTTTCCTTGTTTGACCAGATGTGCCTCAACCTGTTGGTCAATAGCAGCGTTGAGGAAGAACGCGAGGATGATTGGAGCAGGTCCGTTAATGGTCATGCTAACGGATGTGTTTGAATCGCACAAGTCAAATCCAGAATAGAGTCGCTTTGCATCATCACAGGTTGCGATACTCACGCCTGAATTCCCAACTTTGCCCCAAATGTCAGGGCGTAGTGCAGGGTCTCTTCCATAGAGTGTAACAGAATCGAATGCAGTAGAAAGTCGAACGTAGTCTTGACCCAGACTCAAGTAATGGAATCTTCGATTTGTTCGCTCAGGTTCTCCTTCTCCGGCAAACATTCTCGCACTCAACTCATCGGTTCGCTTGAATGGAAACACACCTGCAGTGTACGGGAAATAACCAGGAACGTTTTCTTTACTGAGCCATTCAAAGAGTTCTCCATCATCAGCAAAGTTTGGTAATGCAACGCGAGAGATGTTTGAATGAGCGAGAGACTCAGTCGTGGTTTGAACTGTGAAGGGTTTGCCACGTACGTGATAGGTGTATTCTCCAGTTCGATATTGTTCCGCAAGTTCTCTGTATGTAGCGAGCTTACCTCTTGCTTCTTGGATTTCTTCTAAGACTTCATTGATCTGTTCATCGATATCTGAAGCGATTGACGGAACGTGTTCTTTAGCAGTTTCAAGATGTTGACAGAGGCGTAATTTTTGAGCAACTTCTGAATTCGCTTCGTGATAATCTCTGATCGTTGCAGAGATATCTGAGAGATAGTGAACACGCTCAGGTGGTATGACACCTTTGCGTTCTCCAAGGATCTCCATTGGGGCTCGGCTTTCAAATCCAACAAGAGGTGAGAGCTTTTGCCACAATGCATCCACTCCAGGGTCTGCGAATTGACTTGCAATTGTTGCAACAATTGGGAGTTCTTCATCACCAATATCGAACATGTTTCTATTTCTTCGAACTTGTTTTCGAATCGCACGAAGTGCATCTTCACTGCCTCTCTTTTCGTATTTATTGAGAACAACAACATCTGCAACATCGAGCATTTCAATCTTTTCGAGTTGAGTGTGTGCCCCGAATTCAGCAGTCATGACGTACAAGGAACGGTCTGCAACTGAAGTGATTGCATCACTTCCTTGACCAATTCCACTTGTTTCACAAAAGATGAGATCGAAACCAACTGCCTTTGCAACTTCGATTGCACGATCTAGGTTAGCACTTATCTCAGAACCGCTTCCTCTACTGGCAAGACTGCGCATGTAGAGGTCATTATTGGAGAGTGAATTCATTCGAATACGATCGCCCAGAAGTGCTCCACCTGTTCTCTTTCGTGTTGGGTCAACACAGAGCAGGCATACTTTCTTGCCTGGATTATCTCGTTGAATTCGTAACATCAATTCATCGAGAAGACTTGATTTCCCAGCACCCCCAGTTCCAGTAAATCCAATCACAGGTACT
The DNA here is from genome assembly GCA_963991835.1 of uncultured euryarchaeote. GTDB lineage: Archaea > Thermoplasmatota > Poseidoniia > Poseidoniales > Poseidoniaceae > MGIIa-L2. The sequence goes on along the minus strand of CAXDRT010000052.1, from coordinate 8,294 downwards.
TCTTTCTCAGACGAGCGGCATAACTCAAGCATAGATTTGAATGATGCATCATCTGCTGATTCAGAAAGTGTAAGCAAAAGTCCTACATCAGCCATATCATTTGCTGTGACAGGTCCTTTGAGGGATTTCATTCGCTCATCACTGATCAATTCAACTTCAGCAGCTTGTTCCATTAAGTGATGAATCATACCCATCAGCCCCATCTTTCTGCCATCATCTGGAGAGTAGATTTTTGAAATTCCCGCTTGATGAAGGTCCCTTATTTCGGGAGGTGTGATGGTTCCTCCACCGCCTCCAAAGATTCGTACATGCTCGCAACCAGCTTCATCGAGGAGTTCTCGAATGTAGGTGAAGTATTCTACGTGGCCTCCTTGATATGAGGTCAATGCGATCGCATGAGCGTCCTCTTGGATTGCACAATCTACGACATCTTTTGCAGAACGATCATGACCGAGGTGAATGACTTCGGCCCCTGAAGATTGAATCAATCGTCGCATGACATTAATCGCTGCATCATGACCATCGAAGAGCGATGCAGCAGTGATGACACGTACTGGACCAGTACTCGTTTCGAACACGGGTTGCTCCGTCTCGTCTTCGGCCATAGTCATCCCAAGTGGAATGAGTTCATGAAATCAAGGGTGGACCTATACTTGAGAAATTTCATCATCTGCAAGTGGAGGAAGTCCAAGTTTTGCACGAACGTAGTCCGTATAATTGCCATAATAGACCTTGATTTTTCCATCTTTTAATTCCCAGATTCGATTGACACATTGATCAAGGAACCAACGATCGTGAGATACAGTGATGAGAGACCCCTCATATCCAATGAGCGCCTCTTCCAGCGTTTCTTTCGATTCCATATCCAAGTGATTTGTCGGTTCGTCCATGAGCAAGAGATTGTTGTCTTCCAGAAGGAGTTTGAGCAAAGCGACACGAGCGCGTTCTCCTCCAGAAAGTTGCTTCAGTTTTGTTCCGACTTGATCGCTTGCAAATTGGAATCTGCCTAATGCAGCACGAATGTCACCGTATTGGTAATCGGGTCGCAATTTTTGTATTTGCTCAACTGCATTGAGTTCAAAGTCAAGTGTTGCGTGATCTTGATGGAAGTATCCAATCACTGAACCTGGTGAAACGTCGATCTTACCACTATCGAGTTTCAAATCACCATTGATGATTTTCAGAAGAGTTGTCTTTCCTTGTCCGTTTCCACCAACGATACCAATACGGTCACCCTTTCGAACTTCAAGGGTTTGATTGTCAAGGATTGGGCGCTCGAGTCCCTCGAAGGTCATCGTAGCATCCACTAATTCAAGAACATCCATGCTTGCTTTGTCAAGTGCATCGAGTGAGAGGACGAGTGGTTTTCTCTTTTTTGAGACTCTTGAATTCAATGCTTTGAGTTCTTGCTGCATACGTGTAATCATCTTGTGTTTTGCAGAGATCGACTTGTCGTATTTGTTGGCTCGCTTCATTTGTTGGATCGCACCAGTTGTTGATTGGATCTTCTTCTCGAGGGTTGCAATATGTTCTCCAAGCGCTTTTTCACTTGCCTCTTTTTGAACGATAAATTGGCTGTAGTTACCCTTCCAAGGCCAAGCGCGTAGATTGTCAACTTCAACGATACGAGTGCAAACCTGATCGAGGAAATACCGGTCGTGAGATACGATTAATTGTGCGCCCTTGAAATCTTTCAAGAAGGCTTCAAGCCATTCAGTCGTTTCAATGTCCAGGTGATTTGTCGGCTCGTCGAGGAACATGACATCGATTCCAGAGAGTCCAACAAGCTGACGAGCAAGAGCCAGTTTTGCTTTTTCTCCACCAGAAAGTTGTGCGACACTCATGTCCATTGGATGTTTGTCAAGTCCGAGTTTCTCCAGAATTCCCTTTGCAATACCTGCGACGTTTCCGCCACCAGAGGCTGCGAGTGTTTGTTGAAGTTCGGAATAACGTTCCATAACGGGCTCCCATTCACCATCGTAGAAGGAAGGGTCAATCATCTGTGCTTCAATTGCTGAAATTTCTTCTTCCAATTCTTGGAATTGTCGTCCTTTACGACCGAGTTCACCTTCGATGGTGGACTCGGATTCAATGTCTCGAATCTGTGTCAAATATGCGATTCTAATTCCAGGAGCGAATACAATATCTCCAACATCTTGTTCCTGTTCACTTATGGTGTTGAGGAGTGTTGTCTTTCCAGCACCATTGTGACCAACGATTCCGATACGATCTCCGTCGTTTATGATGAGATTAATGTCTTGGAGTACATCGGTTGAACCAAAACTACGGTCAACGGCTTCGACGGTTATGAGTTCGCGAACCATAGTATCCCCACGCTAAGCCCACAACTGGGTGTTCAAAACCCAATCGGTTGAATCGGTCTTCACTTGAAGGCTTCAATAGCACTCTCGTGACGGGAGAGAAGGTTTCGTAGCTTGACCTTCATTGATGGTGTCATCAAGTCATTATCTGTGGTCCATTCCTGATGGTCAAGGATGATGTTTGCAGGGCGCTCATATCCTTTCCAAGTTGGTTCCATCATTGAATTACTCTTCAATTCATTAAGCATCCATGTACGTGTTTCTTCTCGAGCACAGAGTTCTTCATCAGAACCAGATACATCTTTTCCAGCAGACGAGAGCGCTTGCTTCATTGCATCCATGTTTGGATGGATGATGATGAATGTGCGAAGCATATTTCGTCCATCGAGAGCAGCCTGTTCAACCAGTGGTGAAAGTTTGACATTTTCTTCCAAAGGAGCAGGTGAAACATACTTACCGTTCTCAAGTTTGAATTGGCTCTTAACACGACCAGTGATTGAGAGGTAACCCTTTGAATCAAGTTTACCAAGATCTCCAGTTCGAAATACACCTGGTTCAATGATAACTTCGTTTGTGGCCTCTTCATTGTTCCAGTATCCCTTCATGACGTTCGGTCCGTGAACAATAATCTCTCCTTCATCAGGTCTGTCAGGGTCGTCCCAAGCATCGGTATCAATTGTTACCTTGACGCCATTAGCGACTAAGCCAACACAGCGTAGTTTGGATTTTCCTGGTCCAGACCAACCGTTTGCGGCAACCAGTGGTGAAGTCTCAGTAAGTCCATATCCTTCGTAGCAACTAAATCCAACTTGTTGGATAAACTCCGCTACGTCCGGAGATAGAGCTGCTGCACCAGACATACAGAATCGAATGTTGCCACCAAATCGTGCTCTAACCTTCGACCAAACCAGTTTATCATACAGTTTGTCAAAGAACCCCTTAGCAGGTACTGCATCGCATTCAACGCCAGCCTTGGCGATTCTTCTTGATGCATGCTTCTTTGCCTTGCCAATGAGTATCTTTTTCAATCCAGTCGCAGCATCAAATTGGCTGTTGACTCGATCGTAGAATTTGTTCCAGACTCGAGGAACTGCAAGTAATACTGCAGGTTTGATTTCGATGCATTCATCGGCAATCTTTGTCAGATCAGAAATGAGGTTGATGTGAACACCACAGCGCAGCATCCAGTGCAAATCGAAGGTACTTCCAAATGAGTGTGCCCAAGGCAAGAACGCAGCGTTCTTGTCACCAACATAGATGACGAATGCAGATTGAACACATAGGATGTTGGAAAGTGTGTTCCAATTTGTAAGCATAACACCCTTTGGATTTCCTGTAGTTCCTGAAGTGTAGATGAGGGTATTGAGTGCAAACGGATCATCTGCGATTTCGATTGCAGCCTCACTTGCACGGCCTTCTGCAACAAAAGAAGCCCATTCGTGAACAGAGACACCTTCTGGAGGCAATTGGTTTGCGGGTTCGTTACCAAGGAGTAGGACTCCACACTTTGGCCACTTGGCTGCATCTTCTGGCATGTTTTCGATTAGTTTGTCGAGAACTTCTGTATCTGAAACGGCAATCATTGCAGGTGCAGAGTCATCAAGAATAAAGGCCCACTCAGATCCATGTTGATGAGTATACATTGCTGTGTAGGCTGCACCGATGGCGTTTGCTCCGTAAGAAATTGCTGCCCACTCAACTGAATTGTTGAGAATCATGGCTACTCTATCTCCGGCTTCCACACCAACATCACGAAGTTGCTTACCAACAGAGGTTGCAAGTTCTCCGAATTCTCTGTAGTTCATGTGAACACGAGGCATTCCTTTTTCTGGGATGAAACCAAAACATGGGTGTTCAGCAAAGCGTTCTACGCTTGTCATCAGCATTTGGTAGAGTGTTCGAGGGTCGTCGCCTTCTGGCTTTACCCATTGTCGGTCATCAGGCTGTCGTTCCCAAGCCAATTGTTGTTGCATGACGTTCGGTGTTGGTTCCGACACTTAATTTCATCCCCGACTATTCATGGAACAGGGAGTTTCGAAGCAACGTTTTCTCTCCAGTCTGCACCACCATTGCGATTCGCAAGCGGTGAAGCCGGACTTGGATGCCACATAGCGTCAATTTCTATCTCTGGCACGATTGTCTTCGCTCTCTTCTTTGCATAGTTTCCAACACCAACGATTCTCTCTATGCCCATAATGTCGACCACAGATTTCAGATGCTGATCACAAAGGCCGAGAATTGGATTGATGATGGATTTTGGTATATCGACTGGAGTGATGTTTCTTCCCGTTTCTCCAAGGATTAACAATGGGCAATGATTGACGACGAAGATGTTTGAAAATGTGGCCTCAATTGAGCCGAAATGATCAACCATAAAGGTCCAGAATCGAGTCCCAGAAACTTCCTGTCGTTCCATAGAAAGACCTTGTACAGGTCGTTTAGGGTGAGCGCCAGGAGGCGTTTGGAGTTGAACAGATTCCATTCGAAGAACATCGGTTGCCATCTTTGTTGCTCCGAATGGAACTCCAGTTTGTGCCATGCCGTACGGCCCAGGATTCATTCCAAGCAGCAATGTTTTGGCTCCAAAACCTGCCCATTTACGGATAAATTGCTCATGAAGTTCCCATGCATAATCGAGTGGATTCGTTACATGTGCAACATCCTTGTGCTTGAGCAGTTTTGGAATCTTCTTTGTGCATTGCTCGGAAAGATGTTTTGCGGCACTGAGTAAATCGTCTACCACGGTTTCTACCATGGCAATTCGACCCCAGTATATTCGAAAAAACGACCAGTACGCTCGAGAGTTTGCATCTCAATGAGTCGAATCAATCCTGCAACTGATTCATGAGGCTGTACTGGAGCACGTTCGCCGCCCATGTCTGTCATAACCCATCCAGGATGATAACAGGAGACTGAAATATCGAGATCTTTTCCTTCAACTGCAAGAATCTTTGTGATCATATTCAGCCCAGTTTTACTTGTGCGATATGCATAGGATTTACCACTCAAGCAATCATCTATTGAACCCATTAGGCTGGTGATGTTCGCAACTTTCGAATCTGTCGTTCTTTCTAACAAAGGCCACAATGCTTGCGCAACTCGTAATGGGCCGATTGTATTTACATTGAGGACCTCTAGGGAAACATCAGCATCCACCTCAGCAATCGATTGCCATCTTCCATCCATCCGCCCTGCATTATTGACCAAAACATCAACTTCGCTTGTATGCTGTGAAACGGAATGTGCAAATTCAATGACTGATATGGAATCTGAAACATCGAGTTCCACGATGTGTAGAAGTTCATGATTTACATCCATTTGTTCAGGATTTCGAACACCAGTAATAACAGTGTGATTCTTCAAGAGTAATTGGTTGATGAATTCTTTACCAATTCCACGGTTTCCACCAGTAATGACCCATGTCGCCATGGTGCTTCCTTACGACTTACCTTCATTGAGGTTCCGAGTCGCACAGTACGTCCTTAATAGACTCAGTAAGTTCAGTATTTGCGGCTTTGAAGAGCTCTTCCATGGAAACACTATCTTGCTTTCGAAGCAGTTTTGCTCGAGAACTAATCAGGTTCCAAGCTGTTTTCTTTCCGATGCCTGGAATTGCTTCGAATTGTTTTTCAGAAGCGTTTTGAATATCAATGCCGATTTCGACTCCTGTGATGGAACGTGCTCCGTGACCAGTTACGAGGATCTCTGATGACGTATCGAGAGGGATATGGTATGGGACACCAATAAGAATTGGATAGGCTCCAATTTGTCGTCCAAATGTAAGTCCAGGATTTCCATGAACCGATTCATCGGTGTGGGTTGATGTTTGATGGATTGGCAGCCGTGTACGGCCATCATGTGTTTCCCAGTGCACCTCGCTAAGACGTTGACCTAATGGGAATAACTCCTTGAGCAACGGACGGTCAATTGTCTCTCTGACTTGAGATTTAAAGTCATGAAATGCATCGTGTGGAATCTCCTGGAATCCTTCTCCCTCAACTTGTCGAATGTTGATCCGTCTCATGAGGAGTCCTTCATTACGAAGGTCGGTTAACAAGTTCATATTCATGGAATAAGATTCCCGACTCTCTCCGTTCAAACCTGCAATGAAATTCAGGCCTGGTAAGAGTTTTGGAAGTCCTCTCGCACCACGTTCTTTCCCATATTTATTGATGAGTTGAATTGCTGATTTTAATTGACTAGGATCACAATTTAGCCAATTTGCTTCGTGTACGCTTGGGTCTGCAGATTCAAGTCCAAACGATAGCACGGCTCCGTCTGACAGTGTTTCAACCAACGTCTTGGTAATCTCTTCTGATGGTTCGATATTTTCGGCGATAATCGAGGGATTACCATTGTCTGTATGCAGGATGTTAAGGCGTTCATCCTCTCTTAATCCATGAAGTAATGCTGCAATTGGTTCTGGATTTGGAACAGGGTATTCTAGTTCTTTTACACCCTCTGCCATGTAGGTATACGTGTCTGTCATTCCTCCTAAGCGGACATGTTGAACTCCTGAATCAAGGGCGAGTTTCACTTCACCGATGATGTCTTGAGGAGTTCTCCAAATAGGTACGCCTTTCTTTGGCTCGATACAGAACTTACATCCTCGCTTGTAACGGACACAGCCTTGGTAGACTTCTACTTCATAGGTTAGGGGACCTTTCTTTTCTGGCGTGCCAAGATCTGGATGTTGTGTTATCGCTTTGCTTTGAGCACCATGATGGGCCCAACTCGTCCATTCATCTGCAGTTCTTCGCGTATGTTTCCATTTGCCCGTTTCGAGAAATGTATTGAGGGTTGCATCTGTATCTTGTACTGCTAAGAAGAGGTTACTCCTTAGTGGCAGCCATCCTTGTTGTTTCCAACCCCGTACTGCCCATCCGCCGAACAATACAGGTATTGCATGAGGCAATTGTCGAATAAATTCAGTTGACTCACGCTGAGATATCGGTGTGCCACGTAGGTATTTGCCTGGAACAACTGCCCCAGCAATGCAAATTACTCCTAACAGATTTGATTCATTCAAGATGTCCATTTTGTCTAGAGATTGTCTCCACTGATCAATTGTAATGTATTCGTAATTGATCTGATTTTGCTCCAGAACACCACAGACATAGCGAATGTGAAAGCCAACATATGGAGGAACTCCAAACGCTGCTGGCTCATCTTCATATCCATCGAGAACAAGCCAATACGGGTCATTGCTCTCAACCATGAGTTGGCTACGACGACTTATGCCTCATAGCCTTATGTCCCAATCGAGGGATGTTCCAGCATATATCAGTCTTGACGTCGTGGACGACGCTTCTTTGAACGGCCTTCTTCTTCAGCAATTGCTCGAAGTTCTCGAGAGGACTTTCCACCCTTATCGCCACCGCCTCTCGAACGCTTTTTACCACCGCTCTGAGAAATATCGACCTTGATTCTTCTACCCTTGAGTTCAGTTCCATTGAGTGCTTTGACAATCTCTTCACCATTGTCTTTCTCTGAAACAAAGACGAATGCAAAGCCTTTCGGTTTCCCACCTTTATCAGTCGCAATCGCAACTTCATTGATGGTAGCCTTGTCGCCAAAGAATTCAGTAACTGCCTTTTCATCTGCATCAAAAGGTAAGTTTCCAACATAGAGTTTGAGTCCCTTAGGAGGTCCTGAGGTCTTCTTCTCTTTGTTGTCAGCATCTCGAACACCGATCTTCCGACCGTTGATCTTGTGCCCGTCAAGAGCAGCAATAGCAGCCTCTGCTTGAGGCTTCGCAGTGAATGTGACAAATCCAAATCCTCTGGATACACCAGAATCATCGGTCATGACAATACAATCGGTCATATCTCCGTGTTTTCCAAACATTTCCTTCAGTTGTTCAGTATCGACTTCTCGAGGGAGTCCTCCGACAAATAAACGACATCCAGGTGCTGCCTTTTGTCGACGTCCGCCGCCGCCACCTTGGCCTTCGAATCGGAAGTATGTACGCTC
>CAXDRT010000051.1:0-11912 GCA_963991835.1 uncultured euryarchaeote | reverse complement strand
ATCCAATCCGTTTACCGGCTCTCAACAACGTGTTCATCGAGTTCATGCAAATGAACCCCCAGCATCACGTAACCCAATGGAAGGATTTTTCCGGGCGATGTCCCAAACTCCACCCAAACTTCACAAAGGTGGAATTTGGCATTTTAGCGAGGTAGAGAAGACACACCTTCTCTATGCAACAGGAGCTTTTACTCTCGCTCTGGGTTTCATGAGTGCTGGAGGACTAGCAGGGATGAGAGAGGGCTTCTCTCCGTGGTTGATACAAGTTCTCATCGCTATGCCTATCATGCTAATTGCCGTTGGCCCTGCATTTGTTCTTCATGAGATAGGTCACAAGATTATTGCTAAGAAAAATGGTTGTTGGGCTGAATTTAGAGCAGATCCTAAGGGGCTTCAATTCGGAATGTTCCTTGCCTTCTTCTTAGGAATTCTCTTCATGGCCCCAGGGGCTGTTATGGTTGCAGGCCTTGTTACACGGCGACAAAACGGGCACATCGCTATTGCAGGTCCACTCGTAAATCTCGGGTTATTCATAATAGGAATTCCTCTTGGAGCACTTATTTTGATTCTGACGAGTGCTCAAGACTACAGTTCAATGGAATATCTTGCTGACGGAACATTAGTATGGCAAGCGATGGTTTACGATGCAGTCGTGTACTGGATAGGTGCAAACCTCATTCTTGGGATTTTCAACATGATCCCCTTTGGACCTCTAGACGGACTGAAGGTAAAGGATTGGAATTCTGGTGTTTGGTGGACGTTGTTCTTAGTCTTCTTAACACCTGTAATCATTTACTTGACAACACCGTACTCTCCAATGACACTTGTCAAGTGGTTAGCTGCTTTAGTCTAAAGACCATGGATGTCATGGGCCTTATCATTACTCCAATTGTAACACAATCGAAGTAGGTTGAGATAATGGCCTTGTCCATCCTTTGTCATCTTCTCGTGAAGTGCATCATTGGTCATGAACATGTCACCCCAAACGTTAGCTGCAGTTCCTTTCTTACCCTTAGGTAAGTCAAAGATTTCTCGAGTTGTTGGTTCGAGCAACTCTTTCCAAACAATTGCTGGATTAACCGCCATAGTAACTTCGACAATAATTTCATCTTCGTTGAGGCCAGTTCCAGTTTGCCAAGATTCTTCACCAAGGTCAGCAAGGAAGGGTAGGCAGAGGTCGATAATTGACAAACCAGTCATTGGATCAGCACCAGTCATTTGTCCATATGCCTCACGCATTCGTCCACGGTCTGCTCCACGAGAGCCTGTGATCATGCGTAATTTATCAATGGATGTTGGAACGAGGAAGCGGATGTCAGTGTAGTAAACAAGCGCTTGTTCATTACTTCCCTGTGGTGCGAAGATGTGGGAGAATGGTTGTGCTCCACTACTTTCTCCAAGCATATCCATTGGGTATAGTGTCTTCAGTGCGTTTGTTGCAACAGATTGAACAACTCTTCGAATCAATCGCTCAGGAGCCGCTGAAACATCGTTGAAACTTTCCATGTACTCGTCAAGGTTGAGGATATCGTATCCACGAACAGCGAGAATAGAGTGTACGTTAGGACCGAGAATCTTGTCATCTCCAATCATTGCTTGGCTGATCCAACGAGCACCCTTAGCAAAGTCGCTTGCAGTAACCAAGTCAGCATATGCTTTGTATCGGCGAGCAACTCTGTTCATGAAGTCAGCCTGGTCAAGTTTTGTGAAGACTGTAGCAGCATAATTCGATTTCAATGCGTGGTCAGCAACCTGACTTGCATTGACGCAAGTCAAGAGGTTTCCTTGGTCATGAGGATACATGAGGAGACGGCGTCGCTTTGCAGCACCGCCAAGGGAACCGACCTTAGGATCGGTGAGCATGTATCCGAGACAAGCAGTAACTTCGAACAGTCGAGCATACTTATCTTCATCACTTGCATTCTTAATCCACTCATCAAGCCCAGGCTCAATGCAGTGGAATTCAAGAGGAACCATTTCAGAACCAGCTCCGAACATCTGACGAACAGTGGAGGAACTCATCATTCCCATCATTGTGTAGAGGGAGGTCTTACCAGTTGTCATGTAGACGTCAGTAATTCCTTCTTCACCGAATGAAATTCTTCTGTCTGGAAGGTTGACTAAGAGGTTGAATGAAGTAGCTGTATCTCTGTTTCCATCAACAGCAGGGTGAATCCATGTTGTTGGCTTTGTCATAAGGTATCCACTAGCATCTTTTCCAAACCCAGCAGGAGAATATCGAATCCATCCAAGTCTGTTGTTGAAAGCAACACCACGGTGCATCAATGAAGGATAGTAGACCTTGTCTTGTGGATCTGAATCAGGAACGACACCACGATGTCCAAGTCCCCAAAGAACAGGCTCCCATTCTGCAAGACCTTCTTCGCCGCCACCAAGGAAAGGATGGCCGTCTCCAACAGTTTCACCAGTTAGAAGGGAACCACCCAAACGCTCTTCGTCACCAGTTGAACAGAAAAAGAATGTTTGTGTGGTAACCAACTGCTTTGGAGTCCACATGTTTGCGTTAACAACAGTCTTTTGCTTTAGGAAATCAGAAAGTGTTTCGATACGGCGTTCGAATTTGAACCGCTCAGATTCAATCCACGTAGATCCAAGGATTAGATTTGTGTTGAGAAGTTTAGGACGGCCTGGTCCAATATATCGTGTTCGAGGATCGGCCTTCGTGTCATCCGTTGCATGAATTGGTTCCCATGGTCCATGTTGTGGAATGTACTTTAGGAATTCTTCATGGTCGAAAGGCATCTTTTGAGCCTCTTTCACGGCGTCTTCAACCTTATCCATCAATTGGACATACGTTTCAGTAGGTGTAATTCTACCACTTTCTTTGAATTGTTTATGCGATACTGCTCGATGTTCCCACATTTTTCTTCACCTCAAAATTTCCTCTTTTTAATAGGGGTTTTATTTTCTTCGGCAGGGGCTTCCTCTTCCGATTCGTCCTCGCCTTGTTCCTCAGGGGTACTCTCCTCCTCTTCAAGACTCTCCTCTTCTTCAGGAGCTTCTTCGTCTGGGATTTCTTCTTCGACAATAACATCTTCGACAACAATTTCTTCTTCGGAGTCCTCTTCTTCAGAAACTTCATCTTCGCTTTCTTCCATTAAATCCTCAACAACGTCGTCAATATCTTCATCTTCCACAGGTTCAGCAACAACGTCTTCTTCTGAAGAATCTCTTGTGATAAGCAGTTGTAAAATAAGCCCAGTTGTTCCTGCAACAGCTCCCAGACCAACGATGACGCCATTATTGATACGCTGACCATCAGCCTCATTTTCATTTGCGAGTACACCAGTTGTTGGGGGTATATCAGATCCGTTAACATTAGAAACGATTTCAACAGCAGCCCATGCAGCGAATAAGAGTAATACAATTGACAACAAATTTGCTGTTGAAGCATTCGATTTGATCCAACTTAGGAGGGGTGTTTGAGCATCTTCCATAAACGCTCCTCGCGATATTTGCATATAACATATATCCTTTAACAAAAGGATTTTTCATTATTCTTGGTTATATGCATTGACAATCGGAGATTCATCAAGATGGAAGAAAGAGTATGTGGCCCACCAAGTAATCGTATCAAGGGCGTCAACAAGATTGCTCCTTCCACTCTGTTCATCCCCATATCCCTTACCCGTGGTATCCATCCAATCTTCCATTTCATCCATTGTATCACACGTTTGGTGGTAGCACCAATATCCATCAACAAGGCCGCCAAAACCCATAGTAACGGTGCCGAGATTATCTTGGAAGGTTGCATGGTCTGAACGAGCTGTGGTATCTTCATAGACAATAATCTCAGGACGATCTTTTGCCATCCAATCATCTACCTTCCATGTTTCAGCATCATATCCTGTGCCGATAAGCGGCGACATTTGTTCTTCAACTCCTATGGCATCTGAACCAATCCACATAGCGAGGTTTACCATACCTGGTTGATTCATGACATCATGGTCTAAACTCGGTCCAATGTAAACGCGCATAGGCCAAACTTCCTCGTCTTTAGGATACCCATCAGGATCGATTTCAGGCTGAGGGTCACAATCCCCGTCGCCGCCACCATGACCATTTCCACAAGGAGCACCCCCGCCTCCAGGCCAATTTACACCAGCCATGTCAAGATTAACGTAATTTGTTACTTCCACATTTGGATTTTCTTCCTTTACCCATTCGTCCGTCCAGAAATCACTACCGCGTTTTCCACCTTCTTCACCAGACCACAGACAAAACACCATTGTGTTTCGAGTACTATATCCTGCCATTGCTTCTGCAACGGTTAGGACCATGCTCGTACCAGCTGTATTGTCATATGCGCCAACACGCGTTCCATATGTTCTCCCGAATATATGTGGATCTAGCATACCTCCGTTGATGGGAGGGGCAATGTCGAAATGCGCCCCAAACACCATCCATTTGTCCGGATTAACTTCACCGAATCGATATCCACAGATATTGTACGCCTCGGGATTTTGAGAACCCGTCATCAAGGAATCATATACAAACCTCTGAGTGATAACCTCCAAACCAAAATTTTCGAGCGTCTGAATCAAGTGTAGCGCAGCATCTTCGTACGCAGCATTACCCTGTCCCGCCCAACGGTCAAGGTACCCAACGGCGCCATCGATCAAATCCGTAGGGTCAGTGGTTTCATCAGATAAGGAAGACAAATAATTGTACGTCGTCCTCCCATCAACCACGCCTGTCGAATGACGCCCTCCATCAGCTTCAGAATATGCTGGCATTTGCTCCCGTAGAATTGCAAATTCATACGGCAAAACATCGATACCAGTATGCATTTCATACGAGAAGGAGGAAGCATTGTCAGATGGCATGTATCGAACAGCGACTCCGAGAGGATCTGAATATCCGCTTCGGTCGACCCAAGTTCCCCAAGATTCACTTGTTTCCCGTAGAGGCCAAAGAGTCGTTCCATACTCAGCAATTAACAAAATACCACGATTGGTCCTTGGCGGCGCTAAAACAGATAATTCAACAACATCCCCCTCTTCGATATTCAAAACAGTTGAATTAGAGACAAAACCAGTCGCTGAATCCTTTATCAAATACGGAATAAAAACAGAGAGGTCCCCATTTGCTTCAAAACTAACAGTCTGGAAAAGACCACCAGTCCATATTGTAGGGGACACATCAAGCGACTCTGAGGAAAGAGTTTCGACCCCCTCCTCACCAAAACAACCCGATAAAGGCGCCATTAACATCAGGCAAACAAAGCCCAAGGCGGTACCGAAGTCTCTCCCCATACATACCTTCCAACAATTCTCTCTATCTCAATTCTTTGATGAAATGTGCTCAATAGTTTGATAATGGAACAGGGAGATAATTAGTATTGAGAATATGCAAGACGATAAGAAAGGATCGACCGTACGAACAGGATATCTCTTGGCTGTTTATATATTGGTGATGATGATCTATCTCTTAATGAAAAAAATAATTGCATAAGGATATGCATGGGAATATGATGGTGGTACTAAGCAAAAGAACTTTGAAGAACTACGTGAGATACTTAGATCATTTGAAACTCTTGTAGAATAAATCTCCAAACAACAGTTCACCAAGATGTATCGAATATGACACTATCATCTTTGAAGGATTTGAATTCAAGATGGTTTCCACATGGATCCTTGATAAACATCGTTGCCTGTGAACCTGGCTGATTTTCATAACGAGTGTATGGCCCAATTACGAATTCAATATTTTCCGTCTCGAACCGCCCTTTCAATTGATGCCAATCGTCCCAATCCATGACAATGCCGAAGTGAAGCGCAGGTATCTCCTTTCCATCAACAGGATTGGTTGATAATGTAGGCATTTGAGGAACTTTGTGCGCAACAATTTGATGGCCATAGAATTTGAATACACACGACTCTTCCTTTTCTCTACCAACCGAACAACCTAGAACTTCAGTGTAGAATTCTTTTGCTTTTTTCAAATCATCTACAGGAAAGGCAAGGTGAAACGGCCTGAGCTTTTTTGGAGGAGAATAGTCGGTTCCACAACTTCTGCATACGTCATTATCATCCCAGTCACATTGACGTATGCAACCACTCAAACCCTCACTTCCACTTAACGGAGCAACCGATAGATTCGGTTGACGTTACTGCGGGGGAGGTCCCAGAAATCAAGGCATCTATGGCATCTTTCAATTCTGATGTGTTTGCTTGGGCAGGGTCTCGTGGGCTGTCGTCCATACGGCCGTGATAGACCACCACTCCTTCAGAATCAAGTAAGAAAAACTCAGGAGTTCTCTTAGCCCCCCATGCCGTTGCAGTCACTTGTGTAGGATCATGAAGATAGGGATATGGCATACCCGATTCAGCACGCTTGACCATATTTTCAAAAGAGTCTGCAGGATAATTCACTGGGTCGTTTGAGTTGATTCCAACGAATCCAACCTCTCGCTCTTTGCAATATTCAGACATAGCATTAATTCTGTCAACACTCGCTACGACGTATGGGCAATGGTTGCATTCGAATACAATGACACAACCCTTTTCACCCATCGAATCAGAGAGAGTAAGAACATCTCCCCCTTCAGATGCGTTTGAATTTTGTAATGAATAATTTGGTGCCTTGTCGCCGACTTGAATGCTCATAACACACGCTTTACGACCTAATTCTTAGGTCTTCGCTTTTCATCGTGTGGTAGTTGTTGTAAGTTTTTGTTCGCATTCATTGAGTCTTTTACGTGCTAAAGGATGATCAGGTTCGATCGCAAGGATACCTCTCCAAGCAGCGGAAGCCAGATCGGTTTTTCCGTGTGCATGGTAGATTGCGGCTGCGCGTAATCGAGCTTCTAGGTGGTTGCCATCAGCCCGTATTGCGGCTTCAAAGTCACCTAATGCATTTTCCATACGCTCCCATTCAAGATAGAGCAACCCTCTTTGATGCCATGCATCCCCGTATTCAGGTGCAATACGAAGCGCCTCGTTTAGAGGGGCTTCTGCACGTTCATGACGATCTAAAGCGATGTAACACGCTGCAAGTTTCGTAAGCGCCTGATAATGATGAGGGGCTTCTTCGAGCACAATTTTGAAACCGTCCTTTGCCTCTTCCCATTCACCAAGTCTAGACTGGGCATCAGCGCGGGCGAAGACTGCAACGGTTAGATCGGGTGCGAGTGATAGAAGTGTCTCAGCGTCGGCCTTCGCATCGACTGCTTGGTTCAATGCAAGATGGCAACTAATACGATTTAATCGAGCTCGAATATGTTTAGGATTCCCTTCCAACACTTCATTGTAGAGTCCAACGGCTCTATCCAACTCTCCAAGACGTATTGCAATGTTACCTCGAACATACGAAATCGTTGTACTTGTTCCTTGTATTCCTGCAGCGTCAATGTATCGGGTTGCAGCATTCAAATCATCCATATCAATTGCAAGCAATGCTGATTCAACCGACACCGACGCTTCGGTATCACCCAACAAGCGTCGAGCACGAATGAGAGATTCACTCGCCTCGTCAGTGTCCTTCAACAATCGTTGCGTACGTGCTAGGCCGAGCCAAGCGACACCTAGTTCCCTGTTCATACCTAAAGCAGAATTGAATGATTCGATTGCAGATGAGAGCAGGATCTTGTCGGTTTCTCCAGTCCCATCTCTTGTTCGATCAGCTCGAGCAAGATGCAATCGTCCTTCTACGATGTGAAGTTCGGGGTGATCGATTATTTGTGGTGTATTATCAAGCAGGAGTTGTGCAGCCTCAATTCTTCCTTCTGCCAACCTTCTTGAGGCCACAGTACTACGTAATTCTGGGTCCATTGGATACTTCTCAACAGCCTGTTCAAGACATGTTTCTGAACCGATTAAATCTCCACTTTCAGCGAGTAAATCTGCTTTCAATAAGATGAGGTTTGCGCCACCACATTCCAATGCCACCGCATGAGTGGCAGCCTTTAGCGCTTCAGCCAGCCGACTGCTTTGCGTACTCAGCAATTCTGCTCGGAGCGCCCAAGCATCTCCTACCTGGCGATCTAAATTCAAACAACTATCAACAGCCTCGAGGGAACGCCCATTTTCTCCTCGCCTTTGAGGAGGATTGCGTATTGAATCCAGTACTCAGGTTTCTGATTGTCTTCTTCCAGTGCTTGTTCAATCGCTTCAATCGCTTCATTCGGAGAACCTGCGCGATGGCGGAGTCCAGAGAGAAGAGAACGATCAGCAGGCGTATCGACACCCAGAGCTTCCAGTCGCCGAACAGATTTTTCAGCACCTTCATCTCCTTGGCGAACAAGGATATGAGCCTGAGTTCTCAATAATTCAGGATTGTCAGGATCGTTACGTAACCGTGCTTCAAGCCAGTGTTGTCGTAATACTTCATCTGATTTGAGCAATGCAATTTCTTCCAACCCTTTCAATACAACATCATTTCCAGGTAAAGACTGATATGCAGTACCAAATGCAGCCGAAGCCCAATCAATTTTTTGAAGATGAAGTGCACAAATACCTAATTGAAGCGCCTGTCGTCCATCTAAATGAAGGTCCACAGAAGAGATTTGACGAGATTCTAACACATCGAATAATTGATCCGCAAGAGAGATCTGCATGACGGTTAAATCAGGAGAAAGTTCTGCAACTGAAATAGTTGAGCAGACCGATTTGATGGCTGCAACCGATGAACTCAGAGCATCGCCATCTCCTTTTACTAAACGCTGGATTTTCTGATATGCATCAACTCCACTATCAATTTCAGGCTGTGTTGAACGCAATGCTAGAATGAGAGCATCATAGGATTCAATTTTCTCCTGAAGAGAAGAAATAACTTCTGTCGTTTGTTTTGCATGCGCCCCCTGAGATTCGGAGAGGACCATAGTCCGATCAACAACGGCTTGCAGCGTTTCCCGAGCAGCAAAAAGTTGCCATCCAAGTACGCCTGCAGTTAAGGTGAATAGACTCAACAGAGCAATTGATAATGGTTCCATTAGGCAGAAAGCACACAGTCTGCCTTTATGTCCTGCGGTATAATTGACAGTCTAGATGTCGATTTTAGAAGGTCCCGCAAATCTCCATGCCCTTCTATTTCAACATAAAATCGTCAAAATACGGCTCACATTGAAAGACTAAGCAGTATTTTGCCCCACTAGGTGAACCCATGTCGAGCGATGAAGCGACTTCTTCTTCCTTCGAGGATTTGGAGGAGTATACTTCATCATGGTCAGAAAAAGGATATGATATTGAGGCTATATCAGACCAATTTAGCCATGGAATCACCTTGTCAAACATTGAGGAAGTAGAAGCACTCATCCAACAATGCGATGTTCTCAAGAAACGCCTTTCTCTCACAGCCAAGGGAGAACAAAACCAAAACCGTCTTACAAATCCATTCAACTTCGAGATGATTGAAAGAGAATTTATTGAATGGAGTTCTACTCATTCACCATGGGAATCTGCATGTTATCGATACTATTCTCTCTGGGCTTCCACTTCTGAAAAAGAGAATCTATACTGGAATCTCATGGAAAAATTCGCTCTATTTGATGAGTCAAGTTGGCCTGCAATACAGCTTTTAACACCGTTCTTGGCCGAGCCTGATACGTACGAAAATATACTTTTTGAAGTTTCCAAGATTGAAGAGAGCGAAGCAAGACAGCGACAAATGCTTGACGAAGCACTAACAATTCTTCGAGAACAAGGGTTCGTCATCCCAACGCCAACAGGAAATTTCATTGAACAACTTTCCCAAATAGAACATTATCAGGCTATTTCAGATCGTAGAGAATACATTTTACTCGAAATAATAAATTCAATTCAACCATTTGACCCGATACTTTCAGAAACACTGGAAAAGAGAACACATGATCTTGAAGTCGATGATGAAGCATCATTAGAGAAGCTGGAAAAGAATATCCAAACGATTAGCCACCATTTGAAAGAACGCCTCACTGAAATGAATGTAATTCTTGCAAACTGGAACAATTTGGGATTCACGTACCATTCAACAACCCAGATTACTCCTTCCGATTTACTTGAATGGGAGCACATGCTGCCAGAGATTGAACAATCTTTCAATATCCATTCAACGGCCATGGAACGATGGGAAATCATTTCGAAATCATGGGGATTAGAGGCTGACAAAATCCATAACATCGCTGGAAAGTTAGAACATACCGAAACCTTTCTTGAAAAAATAGAGGGGCTCGAGCAAGAGTGGACCAATCTCGAACTTCAGATTGCCTCAATTATTGAGCACTGGGAGCAATATGGATTCGACCTGGATATTTGGCGTTACAAGGCAACTGAAGAACCCCGTTCTGCATTAGAGGAACTTACTCAATATGTTCATTCTTTAGAAAAGGCATCCACGCTCATGGATTTATTTTTCAACCTTGACACATCACTTGGTGGAGAAGAAGAAGTTGAACAACGTACAACGATTCTTCAAACAGTAGATTTGGATGCCGATATTCTTTCAGAAATGGAGGGCTGGATTGAAAAAAGAACCCTAAGAAACACGCGTCATCGTCGTATGCTGGAGCGGGAGTGGCGCAATTCTGTACGGGAAGGAAAAACTACGAACGAACCAAATTTCCCAGATTTATATTCCTTTGAGCAAGGGATAGCATCCCTTGAACGACAGGGTCAATCCCATCAATTTGAGAGTTCTTCTTCAAGAGTGGTTCAATCCGCTAGACATGAGATTCAAACACTCGAGTCTCAAGGTTGGAATGTAAGCGAACTCACTCTATTAGCAGAGGAGGACTCAAAAGAATTCATCCGTCAATTTTCCTCATCCAGATCAGCAATATCGAACATTTCAAAAATTCAGAGAAGGCTTTCTGCACTTGACTGGCGCCGCGATGTAACCAAGGGGCTTGAGATATCAGAAATGGTTCGAAATCCACTATCGCTCAAAGGTATCGAAACACAAATCCCTGCTTTAATTCGTCACTTATCCAGTCGACCAATCGAAGAAGAAGAATTTAGATATCCCCTGTGGTCTCCAACCCAAAGACCAGTTTTAATCCCCCAAAACGAAACTCGTCATCCTATGATGAAACCAGTCATCACACCACCCCAGACAACACTTGAGGATGCACAAGAAGCAATTCTGGAAGCAATGGAAGAACAAGTCGAAACTCTAGAATCTCCAGAAATGGCTTCTAAGGAAGAAGAAAAGGCAAAAACCCAAGCAAAAAGAATCGAAAAGAAAGCACAAGAAGAACCAATTCCGAAACCCGTTGAAATCAAGCAATCAAGTGCTGATGGCCAACCAAACCCTCGGTTGCTAAGATCATTTCAAACAATCTTAGAACGGTTAGCGTTGTCTCACTCCATGGTATTCAATGCTCAAGGAACACTAGACACAAAACATCTCAGGAGAACACTTGCAGAGCATGTTGGTATTGAGCCAAGAGACGTTCGCGTGGACCGTATGATTCGTCTTCTCCTTCGCCTCTTACCGTCAGATGATTCCTCAAACGATCAGCGATCTGTTATGATTGACAAAATAGGAGAAGCACTTCCAAAATATCAGCAATGGATTCGAATGCGCTTGGAAGCACGACATTCAGGAGCGTCGGGGAATTTCCTAGAAGATTCAATACAATTAGGTGCAGCGTTAGAACGAACGCCAGGCCCAGGGGTCAAAGTTCCACTTTCTGCGGATACAACCCCGCTACCAGATTCATCAAATCTACAAGATCTTGAGAAAAGCGTTCAACGTCTTGTTGAGGCACTGGATTTGAATACAGCCGGTGGCGTTAATTAAGACAATTCATCCATAAGAGCATCCTGCTCTTCCTGTGAAATCGTTTGTTCTTGAGGAGCAGCAGCCACAGGAATACGGGGTGCTTCGGGCAAAGGAGCATCCAGTGGTAATGAGGCCGAATCAAAACCCTGTATTGAGGGCTGGTTTGGAAGGATTGCTGGAGGTAGTGGCAG
>CAXDRT010000050.1:0-11962 GCA_963991835.1 uncultured euryarchaeote | reverse complement strand
GGCTCGGAGATGTGTATAAGAGACAGGATGTAGGCATCGTCGCGCGGACTTGCCAAGCCGTGGTCTATCCGGCATGGCAGCAGTCAGTTTTGCTCAAAAAGCAGTTCAAAGCGGTATGTTGACCGATGTTGAAGGACGTTCAGTTCTCGCTATCGTTCAACTTGCTGCACCAGGCGAAGCAGAATCGGCATTGAATGATCATCTGTCTCACAGGAAACTACTGACATTCTCTGCGATTGTTGAATCGTGGAGAAATAAAAGTCCTTACTCGGAGGAATGATGCATGGGTGGTTCGGTCGGAATCGGTGCTCTCATTGTTGGAACATCACTGATGTTGGTCTTTGCACTTGCAGTGCAAAGTCTTGACAACAGGATGGAAACCAGCCTTGAGGTCATTGAAGATGCCGGAGAACCCATCCCATCATTCCAAATCGATGACGCTACATTATGGGAAGGTGCGGTCTTGACCATCACCATCACCACCAATGGTAGCGGATACCAGGATGGAACACTGATTGAACAAAGCGGATCTGGAGGGTTCTCAGGAACCTTCACAGTCGACGCAGCAGGAGGAATAGAAAACGTGATTATCACCAATCGCGGGAATTACTCGTCCCCTCCTACTATTATCGTCGATACAGCAGGCCAACCAATTGCTTCATCAGGTGCAACATTCGGTTCCGATATTGGGAATTTCATTTACAGTAACCTTACGAATACAGGTCCAGTGACCATGAAGAATCGAGAAGCCTGGCTTTTCCTTGATGGCGGTACTGCCGTAGAACCAACCAATCTCGGTTCGGTAACAAGCGGAACTACCACACACTGGTATCCTGGCGAAACCATTCAACTTGAATGGGCAGAAGACGGTCCTTCATCCTACGATCGAATATCCTTGACATCCAACGGATTTACAATGGTAAATACATTAGCATGAGGTGACGAAATGGCAGACGGCGGAGCATCATCTTTCATCTTCCTGACAACAGCATTGCTGGTTTCAGGTATTGTGAGTGTTGTTCTCATCAACGAATGGGGAGACATGGCAAAAGCATCACAGGATCAAACCCGTGCGATGGAAGTCGAACAAGATACAAGTCTTGGTTTTGCAGGCGATCCGATGATGGTTGCATACAATAGCACCTTAAATCCTGATGAAATGACGTTTTACCTGCAAAATACAGGAAAAACTCTTCTCGATACGAGTACACTCGTCGTTATTGTTGATGGAACTACTGTGACATCTTCGATCACTACTGCTATCGTCCCCGCTACTGGTAATGATTGGGATTCTCAACATTTGGTTGAAGTTACAGTTAATTCATCTTCTTGGGCATATGCTGACGGGACAGATGTTTCACTGACGGTTATCGTCTCATCAGAGGTTACCAATGGCTATCGTGGTAGTGACACAATCTCTCTGGAGGTGCGTTTGCATGGTTGAGAGGCTGACTGAGAAACCTAAGCCAGTTGAGGATGGATTCCCATTTGATGTTGAGACTGACAGTCTTGCTGATTCCCTCGGTCTTCGACTACCTAATCGTAGTATCTTGATGCTCCAAGGTGGGGTCGGTGGTGGAAAGTCACTCGTGAGCCAACGATTTGTTCACGGTCTTCTTGAAAACGATGTCAAAGTTCTCGTTATTACGACTGAATTAACGACTCGCGGATGGATTGAGCAAGTTGAATCAATTGGTTACGGCGTCACTGACGCTTTAACAAATGGTAACTTGATGATCTTCTCCCGATTCGGAACAGTAGCAGAACCAATTCCAAATGTTGGAATTGAAGAAGTCCTATCAAGTGAAGCAGTTGAGAAAGCGGACATCATCATCATTGATGCAGCAAGTGCTCTTATGCCCACAGATATGAACGATCAAGATCGTTTCAATCTCATACAACGTCTGAGAAGAATCGCTTCGACTGGACGTAGTATTCTGCTCACAGTGGACAGTGACGAGATGGATCACAAACTCCTCCATGCTATGCGTGCAAGCGCTGAAGTCGTTATCGATTTAACAACCAACCTGATCGGTGGAGATTTGAAAAGAACACTCATTGTCACACGCTATTTACGTGCAGCAGGTCCAGTTCAATCTTCAATAGGATGGAGAGTAGAACCTGGAATGGGCTTCATCGTTGATATCACGGCGGTAAGCTGAGGTGGGAATTATGGCTGATGAGGATTTAAAATTCGCTCGAGGTGATCTCGCTTCGGTTATGGCTGCTCATAATCACGTCGCAGAATGGGTTCGAGATTTCGAAAACAAATACGGCTCACGCCCTATTTACTACGGTCCTCTCGATCGAGACGCTAAGAAGCAGCGTCCATTAAATCTCATCTACATTACAAAAGAACCAGTATTTGTTCACATCTACGAACCTCCTGCGGATGAAGACGGCGGAGGCCAAGTTCTCTGGTTTGGTCTTGAACCGCAACTGAATGAAGAAGAGGAAAACATTCGCCGTGATTTGGTCGAAACTCTTCTCCAAGAAGCACCGACTGCTCCAACATTTACGACAGACTCAGAGTTTGAAACAATTCTCGGTCAAATGATTGACAGGTACACAATCCTCGATACAGAAGCCAATATTGGAACTCGTCGCAGAGGTCGAATGTGGGAAATGATTGGAATGGAAGACAAAAGAGTCGTCGTTTCAGAAGCTCAAAGAGACCGTTTACGATACATCATTGTTCGAGATCTCATCAAAAACGGTCCTCTTGAAACCCTCCTTTCAGATGAAATGCTGGAAGATATTCACTCCGTTGGTTTGAAACATATTCACATGGATCACAAGGTATTCGAAATGGTTACCTCAAACATCCGTTTCCGCGAACGGGATATTCTTGCCCGTTATCTACGTTCTATGTCAGAGCGTATTGGCCGTCCTGTATCGGATAACAATCCTATCATCGACGGAGCACTTCTCGATGGTTCCCGTATCAACATCATTTTCTCAGATGACGTTTCGATGCTAGGTCCCTCTTTTACGATCCGTAAATTCGCTGAAGAAACAATTTCCATTACTCAACTTATTCAATGGGGCACAATGAGTTCCCAAGTAGCTGCATACATTTGGTTGTGTTTAGAATACGGAATGTCTGTTCTGGTATCTGGAGAGACTGCTTCGGGTAAGACAACTACACTCAATGCGATTCTTCCTTTCATCGATCACAACGTGAAGATTTACTCTGCGGAAGATACTCCTGAAGTAAAGGTCAGCCACAAGATTTGGCAACGACTTGTTACACGAACTTCCAAAAATGAAGATTCAAGTGTTGAAATGTTCGATTTACTCAAAGCAGCACTGCGTTCAAGACCACGTTACATCATCATCGGTGAAATACGTGGTGTAGAAGGGGCTACTGCTTTCCAAGCAATGCAAACTGGACACCCTGTTATCGCTACATTCCACGCATCTTCAATTGTAAAGATGATTCAACGTTTCACTGGGGATCCAATCAACGTTCCAATTCGTTTCTTTGACAACCTTAATTTCGCGATTTTCCAAGAAGTTACTGAAACCAATGGGAATCTCGTTCGTCGTATTACTGGTGTCGACGAGGTTATCGGATACAACAAGCATAGCGATGGTGTCTTGACCCGTGGTATGTTCGAATGGGATCCTCTGAAAGACAAGCATTACTTCCGTGGAATGTTCCAATCTCATCTTCTCGAAAACAAGATTGCTGCACAAGCAGGGTTTGCAAATAAGCGTGATATCTATGATGAAATGTTGCGAAGGGCTTCGGCTCTTGATCGAATGGTCAATCGTGATTTAACACATTATGATGACGTATTTGGCCTTCTCAATATCTATTACAACAGTGGTTGGGAAACCTTCGACAAGGCTGTTGATAGTTGGGTCAGCCAAAAAGACCGATGAGGAGATGAAGAAGCATGGAACGAATGCCGATGTGGCAGATTGCCATCCGTCGGCTCGAAATGCCGGTTAGTCGTTTCCTTACTCTGTACGTAGGTGGGGCTTTTGCAATGGGCCTTATCGGCTCACTTTTACTCATTTTCCTAACAGGTGGTTTAGCAGAAGGAGCTCTATTTGCTGGGGTGTCAGGAGTACTATTGCTGTTCCTTCTTCCAATTTTGGCAGCCCTTGGCGCTATTGCTTTCCCGATGCTTGAAGTGACTCGTTCAGCGAACATGATCGAGCGTGAAATGCACATGTTCATCACTCGTATGGGAATTCTCTCACTAGGAGAAATCGGTGCTCAAACCATTTTCGACATTCTCAAGCAAATGAGAGATTATGGGGAATTAGCATCAGAAGTACAACGTATCGAGACACTTGTAGACAAATGGAACACATCTTTACCAGAGGCTGCTCGTATTGTTGCACAACAAAGTCCGAGTCCATTATGGACGGATTTCCTCGATAGAATGGCGTTTTCTATTGAAGCAGGTCAGCCGATTGATGAATTCATGCGTTCAGAACAAGAAACAGTTGCTGAACAGTACAATACTCTCTATGATACAAGGCTGGAAAGCGTTGATACAATGCAAGAAATCTACGTTTCAATGGTTACAGCAGGGCTTTTCGGTCTTGTTATCGCTGGAATTCATCTCGTCTTATTCGAAGTAGGTGGAGCGAACGATACGCCTATTGAAGTAGCAGCTCGACTGCGTTTCCTTCTCCTCGCTTCCTTCCTTTTCATCATCATTCAAGTTGCAGCCATGATGGCTTTTAGAGCAACCATTCCTCGTGATCTCATTTTTGCTCGAGATGAACTCGAAACACCTTTCCGAATAAATTTCCGAAGAGCATTACTCGCTTCAGGAGCGATTTCGTTGTTCTTACTTCTTGTGACAGTGTATGTCGTTGCAAGTTCATGGGAAGCGATAAGCAGTCAATGGGACCGATACGGACTCATTCTCCTCGCAGCACCACTTTCGCCTCTTCTTGTACCTGCCTGGTTAATTCGTAAAGAAGAGACAAATGTGCTGAGGAGAGACACCGCCTATCCTGATTTTATTCGTGCACTAGGTGGTACTGCTCAGGCACGTAGCGCAGAACCTTCTGCAACCATCAAGGCGTTACGAGGTGTTGATTTTGGTATGCTTGATTATTCGATTGATCGACTAGAAAAGCGATTATCGACACGAATTGATTCAGACCGAGCATGGGATTACTTCAATGCGGACACGAATTCTGCTGTAATCTCTCGGTACACCCGAATTTATATCGAAGGTGCTCAATCCTCTGGTAAGCCAGCATCGACAGCAGAGATGGTGTCTCGGTCCGTTGGAAATCTCTTATCACTTCGCCGTCGTCGTGCGCTTTCTGCGAATACCATGTGGGGTGTGGCTCTTGGGCTTCTCATCGCTAGCGTAACTTCACTCAACGTCACCATTTCGATTGTATTGCAACTTGGGGATGCTATTGCTGGAGTTGCATCAGGCTTAGCAGAAACGGATGTTGGAGCACTCCAAGACTTTGGTTCAGGTATTGCTCTTCCCGTTATGGAAAACGCAAGTTCAGTAGATGACAATATTCGAATGTTCAAGATTATAGTTTCACTTCTTGTCCTTGGTCAAATTATTGCTGTATCTGCTATTGCGACACGTCTTCGAGGTGGAGGTAAGACAAGTGCTGCTGGTCAAGCGATACAGTTGCTATGGATTGCTGGAATCACCTCTTGGATTACTGCAGTCTTACTCGATGGAGCATCATCTGTGTTTGGTATTTAATCAAAAAGAGTATATGCTGTCTCCTCAAATGATAACATATGCAAACCCCACAAGCTGGACCTGCCGTTTCATCAAACATGTATCATCCACCCCAACAAGCCATGATGGGAGGTGGGTTGTTTTCTCTTCATAAATTCTTGATGATCGGTGTCATCCTCATCCTTCTCGCTATTCTCGTAAGTGTTCTCCCTGACTTTGGAGGCGCCCCAAGCGAAATTGATTATGATACATCAGAACCAGGATGGAGCGAAGAGTTCGCTGAAGATACTGAATCTCACAATGACTTTGATCGTGTCATGGGGACGATTGCAACTCTTTTGGGGAGTGGCGGCGTTGCTCTCATCGGATATGCATTTGTTCGTGAAGCCTACGACGAAGACACGACAACACCGGCTCTTCGGATCACACTCTTGATTCTTGGAGCAGTGATGCTGCTTCAACTTCTTGGTTCAGGATTTGACGTAAGCGTATCACTTTGAGCGGCGACTCTTGGTACGATTTTTCTTTTCTTCTTCTGTAATCCTCTTCTTTGTTGCTGCCCATGAGCATATTGGGCATGTTGTCAAATCATGGAAGCGTGCAGGGCAGTATTCTCTTCCGAAGAAGATAATCTGTAGATGTAGATCATTCCAAGCCTGCTTAGGAAATATTGCTTTGAGGTCTTTTTCAGTTCGCTCAACATTGCTTCCATTAGATAATCCCCAACGGGCAGCAAGTCGATGAATGTGCGTATCAATTGGGAATGCAGGAATTCCAAAGGCCTGAGCAAGTACCACTCCTGCAGTTTTATGACCAACACCTGGTAATGCCTCAAGTTCTTCGAAGGTGTTTGGGATTTCACCATCATGTCGCTCAATCAGGAGTTCAGATAAACGTTTGATGTTCTTCGCTTTCGTTGGAGCAAGTCCAACTTGTTTGATGAGAGTCTGAATCTCTTCAACCTCTAATGTAGACATTTTCTCGGGACTTGGCCCTCGTTTAAACAACTCAGGAGTTACCTCATTAACTTTCAAATCAGTTGTTTGTGCACTCATGAGAACAGCGACGAGGAGTTGAAATGAATTCTCATGATCGAGAGGAACAGGCGTTTCGGGATACAATGACTCAAGCATACGTTGAATGCGTTCTGCTTTCTCACGTCGCTTCATAATGAAGCCACCTATTCAGCGTATTCGGAGCCAGTGACCCATCCAAAGAAGAGACCAGAACCTATGCTTGCAAGAGGTATGAGATTACACGCAACTATTTCGATGAAGGGAGACTCGCCATCTTGAGGTTGGCCAAGAAGATACCAAATAAGGAGCCCAAGGAAGAGTCCTGGTATCACCATGAGACTTCCTACAATGAGTGTCCGAGTGAGTCGCATGGGCCTACCAACTGCTACTGATTCATGAACTATTGCTTCACTGTAGGGCAAGTTGTTGAGCCAGTGATTCTCCACTCATGGTGTTGAGTACATCATTCTCTTCCAACCATCCTTTTCGTGCTGTCATGACTCCGTATTGGATATCAGCTAATCCTCTGGTTGAGTGGGCGTCGGGGCTGATTGCAACAGGGACTCCAGAAATCTTTGCGTACTTACAGAGTCTGTAATCAATATCCAGTCTGTATGGGCTCGCATTCAATTCAATCGCTTTGAATTTTCCATCTTGTATGTGTTCTGCCATGGCATCAATAATGCGGTATACATCGACTTCATAGCCTTCTCTACCTTGTAGAATTCGACCAGTAGGGTGTCCGATCATGGTTGTTGCTGGGTGATCAAGAACCTTGAGTAATTCTTCTGTGTTCTCATTCTCATCTCGACCTCTCCATTTTGTTACAGCATGAACTGAAGCAACAACATAATCCAGTTCTTTAAGCACATCATCAGGGTGGTCTAACTTCCCTCCCGGTAAAATGTCTGATTCAACACCGTGGAACAGACGGAAATCAACACCATCATCTGCCCACTTCTGATTGTATTTCTTGATGGTTTGACCTTGCTCAAGAAGCCGTTCAGCAGGTGCTCCGTTGGCAATTTTAAGAGTTGGTGAATGATCTGCAATTCCAAGCCAATTCCACCCCAACGTTTGCGCTGCATCAGCCATCTGCTCTAATGTGGCCTCTCCATCTGAGACGACTGTGTGATTGTGCAATGCTCCTCTGATTGAAGGTAATTCAAGAAGTTGAGGTAACGCTTTTTGACTTCCAGCATCGATTTCTCCCATGTCTTCTCGTAATTCAGGCGAGACCCATTGCATATCGAGATGAGCATAGATGTCTTCTTCAGTCATAGCATGAAGTGAAAATTGTGCAGCTTCAATACCCTTGAGTTCTCCTGCTTTCTGTTCTGGGATTAAACCAAATTCATTGAGACGTAATCCTCGATCAATCGCCCGTTGGCGCATTGCGATGTTGTGTTCTTTACTTCCAGTAAAGTATGCGAGGGTGAATGAAAACATTTCTGGAGGAACCAATCGAACTTGTGCATCGATTGTTCCAGCACTTTCCAACTGTTCGTAATCATTACCGCCAATCGCTTCCAAAACATTTGCATCAATATGGCCAACTGCGAATCCATCTTCGAAAATACTGGCTTCAAGAATAAGGCTTATTTTAGAATCTCCAGCACCCTTTACATCTGCGATACCATGCAAGGCTAAGATTGCATTTGCAACATCTTCGTGTTGGTCTGGTTTCACTCCTACGACGATATCGAGATCGCCAATGGTCTCTTTCCTTCGTCGTGCACTGCCTGCAAGTTGAACTCGCTCAACACCGGGTATCTCTCTGATTCGTTGTTCAAAGGCGGACCCGTATTTCAGGCCAATGTCAAGACGGCGACGAGCACGGAATCGTGAAAGCAATTCGATGCCATCGAGCATACGCTGCTCTGTCTTCTTACCGAATCCTTTCATCGGAGCAATCAAACCGTCTTCTGCCACTTGTTTTAATTTAGCAATCGAATCGACTCCGAGTTCATCATGCATTAATTTGATTCGCTTTGGACCCAACCCAGGTATTCCAAGCATTTCGATGAGTCCATGAGGCGTTTCGTTGTGTAGTCGATGCCAATCTTCTGGCCATTCGCCTTCGAGTATTGCTTGGGAAAGGGCTGATCCAAGTCCTTTTCCAATCCCTTTCATCTCGAATAATCTGCCTGTGACGACAAGTTCATGTAAATCTTCAGTCAATGTACCAAGGAGACGACTACCGTTTTGATAGGAACGTACTCTGAAGACATTTGCTCCTTGTAATTCCAATAGCACAGCAACTTGATGCAAAACTCCAGCAACTTGGTTTCTTGAAAAGAAAGGCGGACCGCTTGGTCGTGCCTTCGGTAATTTGAATCCGCCCCCTGCCATATCTTCTTCAAATCCCCACGGGTAAAAAAGGATGGCAAGTGATTGTTTCAAAAACCCCCGAGGAGTGGAATCATCATGGTCGATGTGGACATCATCTCGTTTCTTGTTCAGTCGTTCTGTGGAATCTCAGCATTTTTGTTCATGTTTGTAGCGACCTTTTCACGTTCTGAAAAAGCGGAGTTAATCGTTCAGAATATCATATTCGCCTCACTTCTTCTCGCTGCAGCCTCTCTTTGGTGGCTTTCACTCGCAGGTGGTTCACTATGGGGATCGAATTATCTACCAAAGCCACTTTCAATCGTGTGCGTGGTTCTTGCCATAGCTGCTCGAATGAACATCAAAGGTGAGAACGTCTCATTTGGAGCCAATCCACACAGTATTCAGAAAAAGTCGGAAGAGGAGTAGTTGATTTCAACTTCTTTTTGGTGTTTTATTTCAATAGGTACAGGCCTTGAGGAGGCGTAATGTCTATTCATGGTCAACACGAGGAGCATTCATGGCAGATGTTGGCCCTATTCTTCCATATTATCTACGGTCGATTCGAAATATTGACTTTTCTTCAGGGAATGTCTTAGGTGTGAATTATATTCATGGTCTTCTTTCGATTATCACGTTCATTGTTCTGATGGGTCTTGCGTTGCTCATCATCAGGGCCAGGCCGAAGAGCCCAGAAAACAGATTCATGTTCGTTCTTTTGCTTGCAGAAGCATACAGAGTGATGGCAAACTGGTACAACATTTATCCGTTCAATGGCTCAGAAGGATTTCTACAATGGATGTCCTACTACAGGGTTGGATGGTATTTTTGTTCCATTATGTGCATCATGATGTATATCTCGACCGTGTCGTTTTATCCACCAAAGAAATTAGAATTCATGGCAAAACCCATCATAAAAAACAATCTTTGGTGGTCTCTTCCGCTCATTGCTGGTATCATTATCACGGCTCTTGTTTCAGCAAATGGCATTGTCGGTACCGTCGGCGGCGCTTACTACCTTGAATGCGAGGAGGGGTCTGAAGGAGGTTCTGCTAGAGTTATTTCGTACGAAGATTCCCCTCCGATCACTGGGACTTGTGGTGATGCTGATGATAACACGTATGTACCGAACTCGTTTTTCATTCCTGGTACATCCACGATCGGTAAACTGTTACTGATTACTCCAGTATTTTCTGCTGTCATTGCGATGTTCATGATGCGGGCAGGGTGGAAACGACTGAGTGAAGATCCAGCCACTGAAAGTGAAGCTATTGAAGCACGTTCGCTTTTTGTCGGATTTGCAGGTAAGGCTCTCATCAAAGGAACAATGGTGTTTTGTATTCTCTTCATGGTTATTCGTTTTGGCGATTTCAACCTTGCTGATGTAACAAGCATAATCGAAACGGAAGGAGAAGGCGTGGTGGTCATGTACTTGGTGTTTTTCTATGGATTTTTGTTCAGTATCTTACTAACGGGTATGCTGGAAGGTTTCATGTTCTCCTATGCGATCTTGAAAAACGAAATTCTTGGCATTGATGAGCAGTTACGTCGGACTTTTAGTGCTGCTATATTTGCCACGTTAGGAGGTATTGCCTTGCTGATGGCCTCTGAACTTATCGAAGGTTTAGTTCCAGGTGGTGGCTTGATGGCAGGCTTTGTAGTCGGCGTTCCGTTACTTGTTCTCAGAAAACCGATTTTCAGAACGATTCAGAGTTTTTCATCAATGCTCATGCCAGAGGCCTTTACAGCCGCAGAAAAAGGCTACTTGGAAGCGTATGAAATCGCTATGGAAGACAAGATAATCACAAAAGAAGAACGAAAGTTTCTCTCTTTACAAGCAAAGACGCTCGGGCTCGATGAGTCCCGAGTAGAACATATCGAGAATTGGTACAACGACCAATTGATCACTGAAGAGGAATAATCAAATAATTTCGCCGGGTTCTCCAGAAGAACCTTCAGCAGCTTCTTTTTCCATCTTCTGATTGATGAAGGTACGCATGTATTCTGGAAGTTCTCCATTGATGAAAATAACGTCATTAACGGAATCGAGTTTCTTCAATGAATAGAAAATTTGCATTGCAGTCATTGGAGTTGAAGAACATCCATTACATCCTCCGTCCAATGAAAGCATGATGTTGCCTCCACTTGTATCGTGAACCGTAACGACTCCATCGTGAGCATCGAGGACTTCTTGCACTGGGCCAATCTCTGCAAGTACCTCATCTGCGGTTATGCCCATGACTCATCCCAAGCCTTCCACCTCTTTCAACGATTGGTATCCTATGTGCTGCTCCGAATTCATAATTCTCCTACAAAACAGGCCATTTGAGCCTCTAAACAGAGGGAACCACTTATCTAGGATTCTTTGGTGGGCGCAGATACAGGTGTTCTAAAATGATTGAAAATATACCAATGATTGCAGCAGGAGCAGGTCTCGTAGGACTTGTAATTGCGTTTGTACTGTATCAGCAAGTAAACAAAGTAAAAATCGACAACGAAGTTGTTGCAGATATTACTGATGAAATTCAAAAAGGAGCTATGGCGTTCCTCTTTGCAGAGTACAAAGTACTCTCAATCTTCGTCGTCGTTGTCGGTGCAGTTCTTGCGTGGTTAAACGATCTCGATACAGCAATCGCATTCTTTGCAGGTGCAATTGCATCTGTTCTTGCAGGATTCTCTGGAATGCGTGCAGCAACATCTGCAAACGGTCGAACGGCTATGGCTGCTAAGAACGATGGTCAAGCAGGTGCACTCGCAGTTTCATACAACGGAGGAGCTGTCATGGGTCTATCAGTTGGTGGACTTGGTTTGCTCGGTATTTCTCTCATTGCATTATGGCTCAGCGCTGGAGATACTACTGGCAATGCAATGAATCCAGTCAGCGCTGCTGCAGGATTCGGTATGGGTGCTTCTTCCATTGCCTGTCTCTTATAC
>CAXDRT010000049.1:0-11976 GCA_963991835.1 uncultured euryarchaeote | reverse complement strand
CTCGTAGGCGGATGTTCGTGTGTCCACGGGTTGCAGCTTTGAGGGCTGCTCCTCGTGGTTGCTTGCTCGCAAATACTTGGCTGGTGTCTTTACCGTTCTCCATGAGAACGAAATATTTCTTGTCTGACATTTGGATTACCTCCAAAACTCAATCAGAACCCATAGTTATTATATATTTCGCCGAAAAAAGGCAATACTGCTCAACATATAGCCCTCAGTACCCCATTCCAAACCCTGTTTTTAGCAAAATGGACTACTGAATGGCCTAAAATTCGGCACCAGCCAGAGTCTTTGTGTCAACGACTCCAGGGATTTGACGAATTGATTCCACAACGGCCTTGGCGATTGAAGAAAGATCGACTGCTTCTAATTTTACAATCAGATCGTAATCCCCGAAGAGAACAGTAGCGTCTGAAACAGATTCTAACTGTTGTAACTGCAGGTACACATCGTGCTCTACACCAGGGGCCACATTCAGTAGTACATATCCAACAGCCATCGTAACCGTTCATTGCACTTTGACTTAGAATAATATCTCATCGGTTGTAGGTTCTGAGTCTGTAAGTAAGGCTGAATGCTGGTTACGCAACTCTGACCATTGAGTTTCAGTCCACTCTTCAGGGCAGTCACCTTGTAACCAGTGAATAAAAGCCTCTTCTGTCCAACCATCTGGGATTTCAGGTGTTGAACCCTCTAGGCCTGGTAGAGATGCTTCTGCTTGGGCTATTGATGCAGATGTCAGTTGTTCAAAATCGTCAAGAGATTCATCACTAGCCCATTTCTCAACTGTCTGCTTTCTTCGTTGCATAAGAAGTGTCACTACTACGATTGAAACGACAAAGAGAATAATGTATATCCATAGCGATTGAGATCCTTCTGATTTGGTGTTCCGATCATCTGAGGCAGATACATTGCAATTTACAACGCAGACATAGGGTTCTATCAGAATTGGTTCACTTGTGCTCCATTGTCCATACTCATTATCTGAATCACTGCAGTTAACATCAATGCTGATTGAATCAGCTGATTCATTGAGGTTACGAGGTAACGGCCATCGTAGTGTGGTTTTACCGTTCTCATCCTGTGTTTGAATTGGCGTAAAAGTCCGATTCCACAAATCGATGGAAGTAGTTTCTGGGTAAACATAGGCAACACACACGACATCACTTAACCCATCTAAATCAGTGACTTCTACTTGGAACAGTAAATCCGTCCCTGCTTGCACAGATTGGGGGGCTGTACCATTGAGAATAGGAGGTGCGTGACGGAAGAGCATAGGGATTTGACTTGTTGCGAGATACCCATCGATTGTTTTTGCTACTAATTGAATCGAACCAATATCTGAGGCAAATGAACCATCGAGTTGGAGCCTAAACCAGTACGTATCTTGATCATTGGCTGTTTCCATACACTCCGTTGAACCTGAAATCCAAGTTGGTGCTTCAATGGCTGGTGCTGTAACAGACCAACCAAGTTGACGCAGGGAAAGGTCGATTGTTTCTAAAGGCCGATTACTCAAGATTTTCGTCCCAAGGACCGCAGTATGCCCAAACATAAGTTCGCTAATCTGTCCATCAACGGTGCAAGGCACCATTTCTAAGATTACAGGAGCATTAAGAAACAGTGGCAAAGATGTGCTTGCAGTAGATGTTGCACCGTTTGAATCTTGGATTGTGATATCAAAAGTAACATCTCCAGATTCGAGAGATTCAATTGGAGGGTTGAGCTTAACTGCGATTTCGGAACCACCAACTTGGCCTTCTATTGGGAGAGTGATGCTTCCATAACCAGGCCATAGAAGTTCAATGTCTCCTAAGTATGTGCCGAGAATATCATCGACGTCGTCAACGTTTACTACGATGAATTCATCATCATTATCGATGATTCGATCGAGTTCAGTATTGTTTGAATTTACAAATTTTATATCAATTGTAGGCTGTATATCCTCGACTTTTATCATCCGCTGCATAACCAGACTACCTGTGTTTGTACGCATTTCGATTGAGATTGAGGTCAAAGAACTTCCATTTTCTAAGAAGAAAGTAGTTTCGTAACAATGGTGATTCGAATCAGGTTTTTCAACATACTTCAACTCACCAAGTTCACCTCGTTCGACAAGGAACTCTGGCCGTTCGGTGGTTGAATCATGATCAACATCCAATACACACCCAGTGAGGGTATTGTTAACACCACGTAGAATTCCATTTGGAGATGTGCTAGGAAGTGGAGTTACGCCAAGCCATGTCGAATCAGCTGATGATGCGTGCGGGCCGAACCAAGTTGATGCTGCATCAAGAACTTGAGACACATTTGTTGTTGTTTTCTCATCTTGCATTCCAAGCCCATCTGCAGCAATGACACGTAATGCGAGCCCTCCTGTTGTGATGTTGATTGGTAAAGTAATCATTGCTTCCCAAGTAGAACCATTGTCAGTGGTTCCCATTTGACCTTGAATCCATGTTGTATTGTTCAACAAACATGTTGAGCAGACAACAGTCCAGCCCATTGTAACCGCTTCTACCTTTTCATCATCAGAAGTAAGTACTGTGCAAAGGAAGGAATCTCCACGAGCATATTCTGGTTGGTCACAGTACACTGAATCGATGGATGGAGGGGCATTTACCCAGAATCTCATCATGATAAAATTATTTTCAGTATCTCGTTCAAACGAAGATGAATTGTCATGAGAATAACGAATACGGACATCGAGCCAGCCAGACTGAGTTGGCGTGATTGGGATAATCACAGATGTTCTCGATCCGTTCAAATCACCAGCAGGCAATGACAGATTGGAAGTAGTCATGAGTGCCGAACCAAGTACGTTGATGATATCAAGTTGGCCGATTGCGCCAGCCATTCCTAAGTTCTCAACACCGACTTCAATAAATCCTGTTTGACCAACTGAAAGATTGTCCTGCAACCGAGCATCCAAAACATGAACGTCATGGATTGTATCGATGTAAGGGGCCATCTTCGGATCACCAACAGTCACACCCATCCACGAAATGTAGGTATTTGCTGCTGCATTCGCTTCTGCAAAACTAAATCCTTGAGAATACATATTGAATAAGACACTTGGCTGTCCAACTGCTGTAAGATACGGCTCATACACGTAGCCCTTGACGCCACTTACACCGTCTTCAAGTAAATCCGCAACCAGTGATTGGCCATAGGTTGTATCGATCGTAAATGAGCGTCCACCCGTCGAAACTGCCGTTTCAGCAATTGAACCATTCACCCATGTCATGTGTGGACGAATCGCTCTGAAGCTAAGGCTGTCAAGGAAGACTGAACCACTTGTTGATGTTGCAACAACATCGATTGGAATTCGTATTCGAAACGCTGTAGCATTTGGATCTGGACGGAAACGAAGTGCTGCGTCAACCCAATTTGTTTCAAACGCTTGAGATGAAGAGGTATTGGTTGAAAGGACATTTCCACTCTGATCAACAGCTTCAACGATAATTGAAAATGAACCATAAACATCCCCATTTCGAGAACCTGAAACCGAGGCAATCCAAGCATGATCATCGAGTTCATTGGGTATCAAGAGATACTGTTCGAGAGAAGCAGCTGAAGTTCCAGACCCTGAATATGCCGAACAGTCCTTGTAAATATCTCGATGCAGACGTGTAACATCTCCGTCTGTAAGCGCACTTTCCCACACCATGACTTTATCGATCATACCTTCAAAAAATGTTGACTGCGCCCGATTTACACCGAGTTTATACAAATCGATGTTGTTCAGTGAACCAGAGGGAAAGGTGGTTGTTCTAACCAAAACACCATCGAAATACTGTCGAACGTTTCCACTCTCAAACACCGTAACAAGGTGCATCCATTGTTGCGCCTCAATGTCTCCAAAAGCGTGGGTCTGATTGTTGTGTAAGCGCCATTCTCCATTGAAAACAGCATGCTGGAACGAAGTATTCGATCCTGCGTTATCTGAGACTGCAAAGACAGAGGCATAATCTGGAAGCGTTGTTGAATTCGCCCAAACCCATTGACTTACTGTGAAATTACCCACCCAATCATCGACATCAACTTCAACGTAATCATCGACTCCATCGAACCACAAACATCCTCCGTCAGGACAAGTACGCCAATTTGAGGAATTCATATTATGCATCGTAAATGAGGAATTTGCATCAACAGAATCGTTTGTCTCTAGGCCAGTTCCTTCATCAAAATTCCATGCATGAAGAAGCGTGGAGGGGGATGGAGGTGCTGCATTAGCTACAAAGAATGCAGAGGATGGAATCAGAACTTTACTCTGATTTGGTCCAGACCAAGCAAGCTTCAATCCATGCGGCCCTCCACCTTGGAAGAATTCTACTCTAAAATCATGCAATCCAGCAGAGATATTTCGGAATCCAGATAACTCACGCATACCGTGAGAGCCATAGTTTGTGACCATGCTTATCCCATCAATCCAGAGTTCCGTACCGTCATCGCTTGTCAGGAAGAAGGTCCAGTTTCCAGTTTCTGGTATATCGATCAGGCCACTAAATCGAGCGCCCCAGTTGTTTTTGAAACGGTCATCCAATCCTGGATATGCAGCATTCATTGAGTTGTATTGCAACGACGATTCGAGTCGAACGTGATCAGGAACTCGATCGATGAGTGAAGGCATCGAACCAGTATTGAAGCTAATACCTTCATTATCGAAGAACTCAGAATAAATCCCCTGCGTTCCATTACCAGATTCTTCAGAGCACGTTGCAGACATTGCTGCCTCAATCGCCCCATTGCCTCCCTTCTTCGTTTGTGTTTGATAGGACCATGCAAATGTATCACCAGGTGAGAGTGACGGACTGGTTGCGTTCCAATGGTTTACTCCACTCGACCAAGAGGAACTCTCGGTATCGAACCCTGAATTCTTCGCGAATGACGTGTCCCAATTTCCGTCATTTGAACCCCATGAAGCATATCCCATAACATTGCTAATATTTGTAACGAAACCAGTTTCTTCATCAAAAATAACCGTCTGATTGTATGTTTCTATTAGAGATGTATTCGCAACATAGAGGTCATCATTCCAGAACTTGTATCCCGAATCATTACGGTTTGTTGCCAAATCAAGGACTGTTGTACCTCGCTGTCCAAGACTGTTGTTGGCTTTTTCAATGAGTTGTAACGCTGTATCAACGGTGTACCCAGTGAGCCTTGTTACAAGATAGAAGCCGTGTTTTTGTCGAGAAAAAGATTCATACTCTCCTCCAGCTAAAGGCCCATATCTATGTGTCTCCCAGTAGTCGCCACCTATGCTGCTGTTGTATGATCCCCCGAGAAGAGAGAATTCTTGGTCAAAGGATGCCTTGTCATTTCCACCATTCACTCTCAGAGGCATTCCCTTGCTTGTAACGAGGTAGTTCACATCCGAGACATTGCTTCGATTACCCAACATTTCGAGAAATGGATAGGCAAAATACTCATTGAATTGATTACGATTGATTGTCTCACCAGTGGGGGTGCCATCTGCGTCGAAAATGAACACTCGTTCCAGACTAATGTTTCGAGCCTCAACAAACGCCCAACCGATTGTTTTACTCGATTCAGATTTGTTATTGATTAGAACTCCCACGTCACTGTAATCATAGAGAGTGAGTGGGTCAAATCCGTTAGGAACGGCAATTGGTTGTTCTTCTAAATCAAGCCAATCATTGCCGATTGTGAATCCAGTGAATCGATTGTCGATGATAGGTTCTGGCGCATGAGGCTCATGTTGAAGAGGGGAAATAAACGCGGAAAAAAGGGTTCCAATCATCAAGAAGACGAGAGCAACACTCGTTCTTATGCCCCCTCCCATGGACATTCGAACTTGGAATCTAGTTTAGCACTATTGCTTCTATGAGAGTCCCGTATTCAATCAAAAACCCTTATTTTCATCAAAAAAGCACTGAAAGAATATGAAGGGTGGCCCCCTCTGATGAGATTGATGGCAGAGTTATACATGTCTCGGACTTGCAAATGGGGGACGCTCCGAGTTGTAGGAGGCGACGTTTGGAACCATGATGGTGATGTTCTGATCACTCCTGCAAATAACAGACTCTCTGGCCGAGAAGGACTTGACCACATGGTCCATCAAAAAGCAGGAGAAGAATTGACTCAAGCAACACGAAATATTTGCTTGGAAATGAGGAAAATCAATGCCCCTCCCTGTGCGGTTACACAAAACGTTGTCACTGAACCATATGCTTTAGCGGACCGATTCAAGCACATCATTCACGTTGTGGGCCCGGATTGCCGCCGACCAAATCAAGACGAGACACGTCGAGATCTCCTTCCTGTAACGTATGAAAACCTGTTCAAAACACTCGATGGGCTGGATGGTGTTGAAACAATTGTCACTCCTCCGATCAGCATGGGAGTCTTTGCATATCCTCATCGAGAAGGTGCCCGTTTAACACTCGAAACCGTTCTTGGCATCCTCGATGCAGAAGAAGACCCTGGAATCAAAATGTTTACAATTGTCGTGAAGGAAAAGAACTTCATCTCAAACATGAGAACGGTTTACAGAGAAATCAATGACCTTCTCCCAGGTATTGACACAACAAACCAATGAGGATGAAGCGATGAGCGACCTACCTCGCATGGTAAGTGTTGCTTTAGAATCGAGCAAATTTGCATTTGATGCAGTCTTGATGGTTTCAAACGATAGCCGTAAGGTTCGTTCTATTGTTCCTGTTCTCCCAGACAATTTGCCGTTGCGTGTTATGACGAGCCTCAATCGTGTAAGAGATGCTTTGATTGAACATCAGATTGATGCTCAGGTTTTGGAAGAAGGACTTTCCTCAAAAGGCCTCTCCGTTCTTAACGAATTATATGATTTGGTTTTGCAAGGAATGGGCGAACGTTGGGTCGCAAAAGGCGGAAGGTTGCTTATTGTCATGGCAGAACCAATTGACGGTGTGCTCGTCGTAGATTCAGCCATGTTGGGAGCAGGACGACTCGCATCCATTGCTGAAGAACAATCTATTGAACTGGATGTACTCATGCGAATGGTCGAATTATCGAGGGCCGTTGGTACACGCGGCCGAGAAGGATCTGCAGTCGGTGCATTATTTGCAATAGGGAACATTCAGAAGATGCGAGGGCATTCTACCTCAATGGTGTTGAATCCTTTCAAGGGACACAGCGTATCTAAACGAGATGTTCGAAATCGAGAAAATCACGAGACAATGGCTGAATTTGCTTGGCTTGATGGAGCCATTTTATTCAATCGGGAAGGTATTGCAAGCGATGCTGGACGATATGTCCAAGTTCCTGCGGGCCTCTCTCCAAAGTCAGGAGAAGGTGGCCGCCACCTTGCAGCTCGTGCAATATCTCAACTTTCAGATGGGGTCGCGATTGCTGTCTCTTCAACAGGAAGCATTGTCCTTTACGCCAATGGACGTGAACGTTATCGTGTACGAATCAAATGATTTCTTCAATCGCTTGTTCAATTGTCACTTCACCGCGAGCTACTTTTCGGGCAAGATCGGTTGGAATCGTAACTCTGCCATTGCTCTTTTTCCGACTCATTCGTTGAATGTCTCTCAATTCTCCATCGCTTGGATTGATTTCCGTCATCTCCCAAACTTTGTGTCCAGATGAGGTGGCGATTCGTACTGCTGCTACTCCATGTTGTTGTCTGTTAAGTCCACGAGAGGTTTTGTTTTCCTTTACCAATTCCACACAGTGGCCTTTTGCAAGAAGAGAATTAACCAACTGGTCTCGATGCGAGGGTGATCCGTTTCCTAAGCGAATGAGAAGATGCTGAAACGATTGATGTTGCAGCAATGCATCAATGCGAGCAAGACATTCACCGATTGATTCTGTTTGTACTGTGTCGATTAAAACACCGTCAGCTAACCATGCCAATCCAGGTCTAGGGCCCGTATCAATTCCAAGAATGAGTCGATAAGTTTGCTGTGGACTTCGTAGGGCAAAAATAGCTTCTTCGATCATCTCGTCAATCGATTCAAGTTGGGCTGCAATAGGTCTACCTTCATTGGATCGTCCTGCAACTTCTTGTGGAGTTGCAATCCAAATCGAATCTTGATGAGGCAGAGGTTCGTTGATGGAGTATTGTTCGACATCGATTTTACGTTCACGTAATAGATGCATCACGCGATACGCTAACTGAAAATTCTCAGTCCTCACGCCAATCTTCTGCACATGTTGTTCTCTCTTTCAATGTCCTTTAATCATCCGATTCAAAACATAAACAATAATCACGTTGCATTTGTCGTAAAATGACCGAAGTCAATAAAGGCGGCTGACATTGATGTCAACGCATGTCAAGCCAGTATGAACGAGAACTACGCCATGTCTTAGCAGGGATTCCTGCTGGTGTGGAGGCTGTTATTCGGTCCTGTTCGGTTGAGGAAAAAGAACGTATGCGAATGGTTCTGAAGCGCCCTTTTTTGGTCGTTCGAGCAGCAGGATCAGGCATTGAAGGTAGCGGTGATTTGTTGGTTCTTCGTGGAGACATATGCTTCCCTATTGAAGTAAAAACAACAAGACCGAGCAAACTCTATCTGAGTGGTAGGACATTAGATCAATACAACGCTCTGGTATACGAAGGTGAACGATGTGGCCTTATGCCGCTTTACGCTCACCGATTGAAAGGTGTCCGCGGTGATTCATGGAGAATTTTCCGAGTAGAAACAACAACGCTTCGAGGAAGTTTGGGTGTACTTGCTCGCCGAATCCCCTCTTTGCCACGAACAAGAAATGGAAGAGCGTTTATTGATTGGGAACAAGGCATGCCGCTCAATGAATTCATTGAAATCGTTTGTCAACAAGATGCATCATCACCAACTCTTGGATTCCTTCAAGGAAGGATTGAGTTCGAGCAACCCCAGGTCACCAAGCCCTCGGTTATTGAAGAATTACTGCGTCGTCGTTCCGCCTGATTCATTCTAGAAATACGGCATGAAGATTGTAAACAAGAGAGCAAACAGAATCATCACTGATGAGTAACTACTCGCTTTTCTTGACCAGTGATCGATCCACATTGGATGGAAATTCCAAAGCTTTAGTTTCCGACCAACTGCTCTAAATCGCGACAATCCTGCGTGAACCATGTCCTTGAACATGTGACCCCCGTCAAAGGGAACCATCGGGATAAGGTTTGTAAATCCGAGAAGTATGTTGACCCACATAATCCAAAACAACAGATTAACGATGAACAGGAGCCCTTCTTTACCAAGCAGGCTGCTTATCCATCCATCATCGGTTTCAAGCATTGCTTCTTCAGCTGGAGCCATTGCCACTCCTTGAGATTCGAATGGTAATACCATTACTTGTATGACATGGATTGGAGTAAGCAGAGTACGTTGAAGGAGAGTAAAATCCTTGTTCGGGGAAAGTGGGCCTGCAAGTCGATCGATACCAGCAGTGTTTTGAGCCATTCCTTCTACACCCAAGAAGGCATCACCAGGCTCTATTTCGAGAATTTCTAAATTCGATTTAGTATAGCCATCTAAAAGATAATGTTGGTATTTATCTCCCAATGTGATACTTAGATTCTCTGAAACGCCGTTATCATGAATCACGCCAACGGTTATGTTTTCGCCTGCTTGATGGTTATCCATAATCGCCCTAAATCCTTCAAGCCCAACGACTTCAGTCCCATTGATTGTGGTAATTATGTCCCATGGCTCCATTCCTGCATTATCTGCAGGTTGGTCTTTGACAATCCCGCGAACGTGGATTGTTTGATCGTTGGTTGAAAATTGTGCTGCCAGCCCACCAAGAAGAAGGAGAATTGCAAATGCAGCAAAAAGGTTGGTTGCAGGTCCTGCTGCAAACATACGTTGTCGTTCTTTCCGAGGGGCTTTGAACAACTCTTCAGCCTGTGGTTCTGCAAAGGCTCCAAGCGGGAGTGGGCCGAGTTGGAGTAGGCCAAAGGAACGGATTCTCATACCGTGCCCTCTTGCAAGTAGTCCGTGTCCAAATTCGTGGATCACAAGCGCAACAATGAAACCAATCAATCCCCACCAGAGTGGAATCATTGGATTCAATCCAGGTATGGCTACAAGTTCACTTGCCGATGGAGGAGGTGTGTCTATTGGGTTAAAGATGGAAGTAATGAAAGCAAAAATGACAAGAAGGGCCACACCAATCATCGCTAGATTGCATACCCAGAGGGATACCTCTCCATAGAAACGCCAAAACTTTCTCGGTTTAGCTACCTTTTCAAGTAAATCAAGCCCTCGCTTGGTCCGAACCATGAGAACAAAACCAAAGACACGAGTTGCATTCCATTTGTCGAGTTTACCATCACGTTCCCATTTTTTTAGGAGAAGATACCAAGCAAAAATGAGCAATGGGATAACGCGCCAGTCAAAACTAACTGCACCCCATGACGCTGCCATCGCTTACGCCAACCCTTGCCTCCATTTCAATCAATGCACCTTCTCATCAATGTGAAGGTTCATCAATGGGAGACTTGAGGTAGGGGTATGCTCCACCGTAGTGCCATTGAAACATGGACCAATGATAAGTGGGGTCAGCAAGCCATTCAAATCGCTGAATGGCTAATTGAAGAT
The DNA here is from genome assembly GCA_963991835.1 of uncultured euryarchaeote. Taxonomy (GTDB): domain Archaea; phylum Thermoplasmatota; class Poseidoniia; order Poseidoniales; family Poseidoniaceae; genus MGIIa-L2. The sequence continues at coordinate 1,438 of CAXDRT010000049.1, read as the reverse complement.
GACATTGTTCAAGCCTTTGTCCGATTGCAACGAGGAGCACTCATTATCGATGGAACAATCGATCAAACCGGTCACATGCAGTGCAAAAATCATCTGCACATACCGTTCGATCAATGGAATCCTGGCTCGATTCAAGCATCTCGAACCAGAGACTCCAGCGTCCGCTTTCGCCATCGCCATGCTGAAATCACTCTTTCAGCACGATTTAGAGCACCTGAATGGGGTCAAGCACTCCTTGAAGAATGGCTTATGGAACAACGAGGTGAAGAAACTCGGCCGAAAAGTAGTGAACAACGTCTCGCCACAATTCGTCGCTCAAAAGCAAGTGTTGAACGATATCTTGAACAATCAAACCTTGATTATGCTCAAGAATTACTTCTTATGACAAAGTTGAGTATCCATTCAGCAGAACGACATTTATCATCGAAGAAGCAACCAAGTGACAGCGAAGAATAATCATTCTTCTTCAGATATTCCAAGAGCAATAAGTAGCGCTTCTTCTTGTTTGGCTTGAATATATTCTGGCGAAGACGTGAATAACTTTCGAACTATTGGTTCAATGATCATTGGCATGAGTAAGATTCCTCCTATACACAGGAAAAGGTAGAGTAATGACGAAGAAGGAACGTAATCCAACCCTGGACCTGATCCACTGACCATCAGTTTGACCGAACCCAGCCATGGTATTTCTCCACCTGCTCTTCCAACAATCCATGACTCTTGTACGGGGCCGAGTGTTGATCCATCACTTGTCCGAAGTCCAGAAGAACCGTTTACTGCGGCAGCTCCTTGATCGACTGAGCATTGGTTTGCATCCCCAAGCGTCAATAAGCCTGAGTGAGATGGAACCCATTCGTAAATCATGAGGTATTCTTCCACACCAGCATGTACCATTCGATCGCAATCATAGTATCCTGATTGAACACCATCAAATGCAAGGCTAATCGATGTTACATTGCTCACATTGGTTCCAGGAACGTCCCAAGTGTAGACGCAAGCACCTGTCTCTCCATTAACAATCCATTCTGAATCAAATGAAGCGCCATTGGAACATTCGCTCTCATTTGTTGCTTGCACAACATCGTTTGGAACCACTCGCAGAATAGCCCGATGAATAATCGGAGTGGTCGCTTCTCCGTTTTTCTTGTAAATGACGACATCGCCTTCCATTCCATGTGATTCATATCCGTAATTTCGATGAGATTTGTCAGTCGCTTCCGCGAAGGTCACCAAAGAATCAATCGACGTATCATGGACAAGAACCAAGTCTCCTGCATCGATGCTTCCGATCTCTCCATCTTCTGCATGAATCATGCTCGATGATTCAACAACAACCAACGGAGGCATCGAACCAGTATGTGCATAGCTGTCTCTTATACACATCTCCGAGCCCACGAGACCGTACTAGATCTCGTATGCCGTCTTCTGCTTGAAAAAA
>CAXDRT010000048.1:0-12271 GCA_963991835.1 uncultured euryarchaeote | reverse complement strand
ATGTGTATAAGAGACAGCTCAACCACTGAAGCCGAAGTGCATCAAACTCCACAGGACGCAGTAAATGTATCTGAAGAGAAAACGATTCAGACAACAACCTCTGGACCAAACCATCTACAGATGATTGAATCTATGAACTCAATGAAACTCAGCAGCCAAGTAAGAGATGCTGTCGAAAAAACGAAAAACCTTGGCCATCATTTTGGAGTAAAAATAGACAAAATAGAATCAACGCTAATGGCTCTTGAGGCATTCAAAGGTGGAAAAACAATCATCGGAACGCTTGTTGAAGATGCTTCAATCGAAGTTGAACTTCTATTCGAATCACATGCAAATGACTTTGTGAGCAATTTCCAAACAAATCATATCGTTGAAATTGACGCTCATCTTGCTAGTTGGAACATCGGAAGAAAAAGGGCTGTATTCTCTGTTCTTTCGTATGATTACAAGTGATCAAAGAAGACTTCTAGCAATAACAATACGCTGTACTTCTTGAGTTCCTTCATAGATTTGTGTAATCTTAGCATCACGGAAAAATCGCTCCACAGGGAATTCCTTAGTGTATCCATAACCACCGTGAATCTGAATCGCACGCTCAGAGACCCACATTGCGGTATCTCCTGCGAATAATTTAGCCATACTCGCTTCTTTAGAGTGGCGTGGCCCTCCATGCTCGTAATGCTGTTGCTTTGACCAAGATGCCTTGTAGACAAGATGACGTGCAGCATCAATTCTTGTCGCCATATCGGCAAGGTACCCCATAATCATCTGATGATGGGCAATGGGTTTCCCAAAGGCCTCTCTTTCGTGAGCATAACGAAGTGATGCTTCGTAAGCACCTTGTGCAATTCCAAGAGCTTGTGCAGCAATACCAATTCGAGAATTGTCCAGAGCATTCATGGCGATTGGAAATCCATTTCCAGCACCCTTCAATAGGTTTTCAACTGGAACTTTGCAGTTCTCCAGAATGAGTGTACATGTATCAGAAGAACGTATTCCAAGTTTATCTTCCTTCTTTCCAACAGTGTAACCTTCAAACGACGAGTCTACAATAAATGCGGTTGTTCCACCATGCTTCTTGACGCCATAATCTGGGTGATCGACATCTTTTGCGAAGAGAACAATGATTTTTGCTTGAGCCCCATTCGTGACCCACATCTTCTCTCCGTTGAGAACGTAGTGCGTACCATCCTCTGAAAGTTTGGCTTTACAAGTCATAGCTGCAGCATCTGTACCAGCTCCTGCTTCAGAAAGTGAGTAAGCACCCACATCGCCTGCTGCGAGTCTGTTAAGATAGGTTTCTTTTTGATATTCATCACCATGAAGTGCTATCGTTTTAGCGCATAGTCCAACGTGAACACAGTACATTACTGAGAACGAAGGATCAACTCGAGCGAGTTCCTCTACAATAATGGATTCTGAAATGTCATCGACTGGTGAACCACCATAGGCTTCTGGGATTGTAACTCCTTGCAGACCATATTCAATGAACTGAGACCATTCCTCAGAGGGAGGAATTTGGTTTTTATCTCGATGTTCGATTGTTGGAGCCAAAACGGATTCTGCAAAGTCTCTGACCATCTCTCGAATCATGTCTTGTTCGTCTGTTGATTTGTAATCCAAACTCTCACCAATCCAACGCAAGGGCGCATCTCACTTAATGAATGTGTAATCACCACGTCACATCAAAAATAGCGATGATTCAAATAGGAGTTGAAAGAGCCGCGGATAGGTGACGTGACTTGGATGAAGAAGTCGTTGAATTTAACATAGCCCACAATCGTAAATATTCGATTGACCATTTATGGTACCAAGAAAAAGATGATGAGAAGATCATGGTCGGCATTAGCGAATTTCTCGGCGTAGAAATTGGCGAAGTCCTCCGGGTTATTCTTCCTCAGGCCGAAACGGTCGTTGATGAGGGACAAGACATGTTCTCATTGTGGACTTCTGAAGAAAAAATAGCTTTTAGCGCTCCATTTTCAGGAACGATTACTGAAGTAAACGGAGAAGTTGAAATCAATCCAGATCTCGTCAATGAATCTGCTTATGATTTGGGCTGGATTCTCGTCTTACAACCATTCCAATTGGATATGGAGAATCTACTCGAGCCAGATGAATACGTCGAGTATCTTTCAGAAATTTGAGAAACGACGTGGAATCATGCTCGACCCTATTCAACGATTGACTGCCTCACTCAAAGAGGCACCTGTCGTTTGGAAGGGTGATTACCCCTACTTTATCCACCCTCTTACCGATGGCGTTCCCCGATTAGAAGCGGATGTCTTCCAAGCAGTAGTCGACCTTGTCTTTGATTCTGTCGAGTGGGATAATGTCGACTTGCTACTTGGCATTGAAGCAATGGGTTTGCCCCTTACCTCCTCACTATCCCTTCGAACTGGTTTGCCACAGGTTGTTGCTAGGAAGCGTTCATACGGACTCGACGGTGAAATCACAATCGATCAGAACACTGGTTATTCCAAAGGAAGCATGTACCTCAACGATATCAAACCAGGAGAATCAATTGCCATTGTCGATGATGTCCTTTCCACTGGAGGGACACTCGATGCTGTCATCAAAGGTGTCGAAAAAGCAGGAGCGAACGTCACAACAATCGTTGCTGTTGTCGAAAAAGGTCCTGGCCTTGAGATGCTCAAAACGAAATATCCTGCTATCGACATCTCCTCTATCGTTCGTTTAACGATGGAAGGAGCAGAGATAGTTCTTCTCGATGAGGTGGCATAATGGACTTAAATAGACACGATTTCGAACTCGATGAATTGATTGGACGGATTCAAGAAAACGATCATCGACTTGTAGCCTTACAAGTCCCTGAAGGATTGAAAATGCAAGCATTAGAAATGATGGATGAAATTGAAACCGCCTCGAGTGCAAAAGTTGTACTGGCAGCTGATCCTTGTTACGGAGCGTGTGACCTTGTTCACAATAAGATGCAAATGATGGGTGTTGAATTAGTCGCTCACATGGGTCACTCTCAAATGAATATTGATTCCGGTATGCCAACTCAATTTATTGACGTCACATATGACGGAGACCCTGACTTGGCTCCGGTTATTCCAATGTTGAATAAGCATCTCGCCATTGCTAAAGGAAGAATGGAAAATCAAAATATTGATGCTGAACTTTCTGAAGAAGAAGCACAAGAGCGTTTTATGGACGCAGTCGGAAGGATGACTCCGCTCAAAGACACTAAATTGGGTCTTGTAGGAAGTATCCAACACCTGCATCTTTTACCCGATTTCCATGACCGTCTCGAAAAAGCAGGATACGATGTAACAATTCCGATGGGTGGGGCGCGTTTGACATTCCCTGGCCAAGTTCTTGGTTGCAATTATTCAGGGGATGACGATACTATTGGACATTACCTCTTCCTCGGAAGCGGAGATTTCCATCCAATTGGCCTGGTATTGCACACTGGAAAACCACTTGCTATGCTCGACCCTTATTCAGGCGATGCAATCGAAATGTCCTTTGAACGTATTGAGCGTATTCTTCGACAACGGTCTGGACTGATTATGTCCTCAATGGATGCAACCCGATTTGGAATTCTGATTGGAGAGAAACCTGGACAAATGCGACGTACTCTTGCACTACGGATGAAAAGACTCCTCGAAAAACACGGGAAGAAGGGATATCTTCTCGCCCTAGAGCATGTCGGCCCAGATCTGATCGACTTCTACCCTGTTGATGCATTTGTAAATACGGCATGCCCCCGTATTGCTATCGATGATGCCGTGAAGTATGCAAAGCCGCTGATTACTCCATATGAACTCGAAGTAGCTCTTGGGGAAAAGAAGTGGGAAATGGGATATCAATTCGATGAGATACCCTGAGACCGCACTTTTCATTCTGATTGAGTGCGAGTGTTCAAGAACGGTTGGCGACAAGAGTCATTCAGCATGAGCGACTATCTTGATCGAATTGGTTCGGGTCTAATTCTTCTAGACCCTGAACCGCTGTATTTTGATTTCATACCAGAAACAATGGTTGGTAGGGAAGATATTCAAAGCAATCTTGCTGCTAAATTTCATTCGATTTCTCATCCAAACAGCAGTGCAAACGTGGTCATCACGGGACCAGTTGGCAGTGGTAAAACATTACTTTCAAGGACTTTTTGCCGAGACATAGAACATCATCTGAGAAATAAGCGCCAAATTAGAAGCGTCCACATTAATTGTAGGAATGCGACGACAAATGTACGTGTTGCACAACGCATCGTCCAGACTTTGGACCCTGGACATCCAGACAGGGGACTCTCCATGGGCGAGTTATTGAATAGCCTCCGACGACTATTACGCTCAAATGAACGACACCTGATTATTGTCCTTGATGAAGTAGACCACCTTCTCAGAAAATCAGGAAATGATTTGATTTACCAACTCCTACGTATCGATGAAGATCAAGAAGGGAGTGGGACTCTATCTCTGATCCTAATCAGTCAAGAACAGGTGCTCGACGTACTCGAAAATGCTGTTATCTCTCGTTTTGGCCACACAAACCACTTACCTATTCCACCGTACGATTACGAGGGTTTGTTAGCGATTGCTCGCCAACGAGCAGAAGCTGCCCTAAATCCAAAGTCTTGGACTGAAGACATACTCAAACTCGTTGCTACTTCTGCAGCTCCAACTGGAGATGCTCGCCAAATCCTAGAGTTACTCAATGGTGCTGTTGAACATGCTGAAACTGACGGTAAATCCATGCTTGAACCTGAGCATGTACAAACACGTGCAAAATCCATACCACAAGTAATGCCTGAGGATGTTCTCGATGAATTATCGGGACACTCTATGTTGGTTCTTCTAGGGATTTGTAGACGCCTGAGAAAGACGGAATTCATGACAAGTAAAGATGTCGAATCAATGTACGCAGTTGTTTGCGAGGAATATGAAGTGAAACCTCGAAGCCATACGACCGTCTGGAAATATCTCAAAATAATTGAGGAATTAAGCATCATTGATGCTCGAGTAGACACTGTTGGAGATGGTCGTGGAAGAACGACGCATATTTCGATGCCGCATGCTCTTCCAATGGATGTTGCTGGCAGAATTGAAGGTCGTGTTGTCAAAAAACTGAATCGATGACGAACGAATCCAATGCGGTGAGGCTAAATAGGGGTCGTTTGTCGCTAACTTGCTAGAGGAATGCTTAATGGCTGAAGGAAACTCATTTGTTGCAGTGGTCAACGACACCACAACCAAGTTGACTCGAACCACATCCAGTGGTAAGAAAAAGACGTACTCCCCGTCATACAAGACGGTCATTTCAGGCACAAACCATGCCCAATTACTCGGAAAGAAAATCGGAGATGTAATCGAAGGTGTTTTCGTTGGCGAAGGAGAATCTCTTCTGACTGGCTACAAACTCGAAATTACTGGAGGCTCTGACAAAACTGGCACTCCAATGCGTCGTGATCTCGATGGCGGTTCTCGACAAGCAATTCTCGTTACTGCTTCAACTGGTTTCAAAGGGCATTACCTTGTCTCAAAAACAAAGAAAGGCGAAAAGAAGCGGTTCCGATACAAGCCAGATGGTATGCGAATGCGCAGAGTATTCCGTGGAAACACAATTACTCAAGACACACGTCAAATCAACCTGAAAGTTGTCGATACAGGAAACATCGGACTTGACGCATTGCTCGGTGCGGGCGAAGGTGCAGCACCTGCGGAGTGAAACCCGAGAGGGTCATCGTTGAATAAGGAGGAATGGAAGCATGGCAAGAACGCTTCCATCCCAACCTGAAGTTAATATTGGCCTTGTTGGACACGTCGATCACGGAAAAACCACTCTTACACAAGCTCTTTCTGGAGTTTGGACTGATACTCACTCAGAAGAACGACGTCGAGGCATATCAATCAAACTAGGATATGCAGATACTGCGTTCTACAAAACTGATTCTGGACAATACTACGCTACTGGTCGTCGCCCTGAAGGTGGCAAGGATGTGGATTCTGAACTCCAACGAGTTGTTTCCTTTGTCGATGCTCCAGGACACGAGACCCTCATGGCAATCATGATTACAGGAGCATCCATTATGGATGGTGCTATGTTAATGGTTGCAGCAAATGAAACCTGCCCTCAACCACAAACACGAGAACACCTCATGGCACTGGAAATTGCAGGAATCAAAAATATCGTCATCGTTCAGAACAAGATCGATCTTGTCACGAAGGAGAGAGCAATGGAATCCTACAAAGAAATTAACACATTCTTGAAAGGAACAATTGCACAAAATGCACCTATAATCCCTGTTTCTGCTCACCATGATGTCAATCTTGATATACTAATCGAAGCGATTGAACAAACCATTCCAACTCCAAATCGTCAAGAAGACGAACGAGCAGTCATGCATATTGCCCGCTCATTTGATGTCAATCGACCAGGCACCCGTCCTGCAAAACTAACAGGCGGCGTCATAGGAGGATCAATTGTAGAAGGAGCGTTCAAAGAGGGTGATGAAATCATCATCGGACCTGGACGTAAGATCGAGCAAGGAAACAAAACAAGATGGGAACCTATTGAAACAACCATCACAAGCATGCAAGGCGGAGGTGGAAAGCGCGATGTCATGATGGCAGGCGGTTTGTGTGGACTCGGAACTCTTCTCGATCCATCAATTACAACAGCTGATAATCTATCTGGGCAAGTTCTTGCCAAGAAGGGTGAATTGCCTACAATTCGAACAGAATGTACCATTTCGGTTGAACTCATGGCTGCAATGGTTTCAGGCGATGGAGAAGGTGCTGACAAAATATATCCTCTTCGAAACAATGAAATGTTGATGGTAAACGTAGCAACATCGACATCAGTAGGCGTTGTTAAAGGTGCTGAGAAAGGAAAGGCTACGCTCCATCTACGGCTACCAATCTGTGCAGATCAAGGACAACGTGTCTCACTCTCAAGAAGAGTTGGAGCACGATGGAGATTGATTGGTCACGGGACCATCCAATGAGGTGATGTCATGGGCGATGTGCTCATTGATGCTTGTGGCTGGGTTGCACTCATTGATGCTGGTCTCAATATTGATAGCGCACTATCTTCAATTATTGGGCCTCCACATTTCATACTCTTGCCTTCAGTATTAGACGAACTCACAGCAATCCAGGAAAAAAGAAACTTGAGAAATACCTTGATGCTTGAACTTCTTCTCCAACGATCTACGCTTGTTGAAGAGGAAGGTGGACATACCGATAATTTGCTTTTGAATTACGCACAAAAAAATGAAATCCCTCTCCTTACAGTTGATGCAAATCTAAAGCGAAGATGCTTTGAATCAAGTGTTGATGTGATTGAAGTCATGAATCGTAAAAAACTGCGTCTGATTCCTTCTCTATAGAATAGATAAGTATTCTATTTTGCCTTTTGCCTTTTATAATAGGTCTTCATACTATATGCAGTCATTTGTGGATGCATGTCGGTGAGAAGTTAAAATAAGGTAACAAGATGGGCCCAATATGGATGAACAAATTGCTGTCAATAAACCCTCTAATATCCTACACAACACTCTTTGTCAACAACTTGTTCAACTCGGAATACAACCTCACACCGCCCGCGTCCTTACATGTCTTCATTATCATGGAGCATCGACTTCGAGAGATCTGCAAACAAAGTGCAATCTACGTCAACCTGATGTAAGTATTGCCATTAATGAACTTCGTGAAATGAACCTTATCCTTCATAGCGCTATTACCCAAACCAATCGAGGGAGACCTGCTCACATGTATCGCTTGAGATACAAATTGGAACAATCACTTCAACCATTTATTCGAATGGCTCAAATTCGCGCTCAAGACATCCTTTGTGGAATCGATGCGATCAACGATATCGTTGGTTCTATTTCGGATGAACAAAGTACAGAACCTATGGAAGCGTAAATAGTACGTCATCGCCATGCCCATCTAGTAGGCGTAACTTAACACCTGCATCAATCCATGCATGTGCATAATTTATTGCTCCGAAAGCACGTATAAAATCACCTTGTTTCAGAAAATATTGTGCATCAGATGAATAATCATCCGCCATTGACAACAATGTGTTGAGCATTTCTCCTTCTGGGCTTCCTTCTGAAACGAGGGGTGACGCTTTTTCACGGGCTTTTCGAGTGATTGAAAGATAGTGTTCAACTCTTTCTTGGGTGAGAGTTTTACCAGGGTCCATTCAATCACCACCTTTTTGACGACGCAGTAACCGCTTTACATCATCCTTTCTACCAAGTGTTTCGTACAACTCAATCGCTCGTGAAAGTCGACCTTCATCCTCCGCAGTTTGTGCTCTTTGGAATAAGGTCCTTCGTTCATCCCAACTCCGTGCAAGTTTTGCGTCAGCTGCTTCTCGATGCCTATGTCGTTTTTCTTCCTCTGCAAGTGCTGGATCGACCCAGCGTCTTGTTAATCCATCTCTACGTGCTGTAATCATAGAATTACGACCCAATCGAAGAAGTAAGTCACCTAATTTCATTCCATCACCTATTCGCGATTGCTCATCTACGCTTGCAAGATGGTCGAGGTGGCCTTCAATTCCTAACACCCACCAGCCATCTCCTGCGCGAGTCGCCATAAGTGGCTCTAGTGAGTCTGTTTCCACCCGATTCATAGAATCCCAACCAAATGGATGTGGAGTGCCTTCCCATAGTTGACCATCTGATGACAATAGAAGTAATCGTCCATCGTTAAGCAAAGAACTCCAACTCCAAACAGTCGTATCAAGGATCCTACGTTTGTCTTGATTTGCGATTTGCCCGCACAAGATGACTCCTTCAGAAGATTGCCAAAGCAAATGTTCTCTATCAAGCCATCCAACAAGTCTTCGAATAATTCCAGAGGAGATTCTACGAATCCCCTTACCATTTGAATCAAACAGATGCAGATTGCCATCTCTTCCAGATAAGATCCATCCACCACCTGGTCGATGCAGAAGGTGTAAAAATCCACCTGGACTGCTTCTGCCTTCATGCAACATAGTTCCATCAACTGTTTTTAAGACATAAAATCCATGTGCAGCTAAGATACCAATCGTACCCTCACCGTTGCATATTGCATGAACTTTGAATGGCATTGTTTGCTTCCATTGAATCTCATTTGATTCATTAAAGAGAACCAAATCAAGCCCATATGCTACAGCGAGTTGCCCGTCTATGGACGCTATCGCACTGATCCGTGAAGGTGCTTGCCATGACCATGAAACTGTCCAGGACATCAAACATCACCTCCTACGAGACCCCATGCCATCATTTGGGCAAGTGCAGTGCGAGTTAGGCCAAACATTCGCGATCTCCCAACCATCCTTACATCAAGAATACCTGCTTTGTGTAGGCGATTACATATTTGTGAAAGCCTTGCTCGCTTAATGTTTAACTTCTCCAAGAGTAGTTTGTCGGATGGCGATACAGTTCTTTGTTGTGCAACCGAAACAACAATGCTTTCTGATTGTGTCAATGAAGTTAGAACCATTACGTTTAGCGAATGTTCTGCTTTCTCGCCAATTTTAGGACGAGAGAGAGCCTGTAAATTTTCAGCAAGATTATTGGAAACGGTCTGATTTGCAGAAGGTGAAAGAAGTTGAGACAGTAAATTCGTGAGTGTTTTCAGCATCGATTCGTTTTGGATAAGATCATTATCATCAATCATAATCTGATCTTGAATTTCCAAAGATTCATTCAGTTCATGAACTTCTTGAGGCGGTTCTTCATGCTCAAATAGTTCAACTTTAGGAGCATCCTTTACGTCAAGTAGGTCTTTACTCACCCACAAGGAATTCGCTTCATCCATCGGTTCATACTCTCCTTCAGGTTCATCTGCTGACTTTATCGATTGACTGGTCTCTTTCCAACGATCTCTCAAGCCACCAAAACTACCTGCTGATGGGAGAGAATCTTCAGTCACATATGTATCAGGAATTGGTTGCTCTTTCTCCTCTTCGATTATTGGTTCTTCCAGAATTTCAAGATTTAGATCAAAGCCTATTGCGCCAGACATACCAGGTCCGTCTTCCCATTCATCAAGGCTTGATGCATCATCCTCTTCCAACTCTTTTGGAAGTTCAGTGGCTTGCCCTTCGATGTCCTCGTCTTCTTGGGAAAATATGTTCATATCGTGACTTTTTGAGGGGTCATCATGCAATTCTTCTTCGAGGAGTGGTTCTGAAATCTGATTTGGAGCAATATCGGGCAAAATCTGTCCATCGATTACTGAACGTAGAACCTTGATGATAGAACCAGGATGCCCATTTTTGCTCGCAGCGAGTACCTTCTCAGCCTCCTCAGCGGTCATCTGATAAGGTTCGTTTGAATACATACCAATTCGACGTTCAACGAGAGCTCTTACACTATCGACATCTAATTCCTCCATCATCCTAAATTCAAAGCGTTCTCTAATTTGTTCGGAGAGAAGAGATTTTTGAGTTGGACTGACAGCAACAACAATCAATGCTGATAGGCGTTCAAAAAAGGGCACTGAGGCAAGTAAACAGGCCTCTAAGGAAGGGATATTGGCCATATCCGCATCCACGGAAATAACTGGCAAATGATTCCTTTTGCTGTGGAGAGAGGTTTCAAGTTCTCGTTCAAGTTTTTTATGATCTGTTGGTGCTGTTGCGCTTACAACCTGAGAATAAATATCTCTAAGGAGTTCTAGACCAGGATTAATTGTATCAATTCGGTCAACATGTATGTGTAAATTCGTCTTTCCACCAAGACAATTGACAAATGAAGTCTTACCTGAACCGTATTCCCCTACAAGAAGTATCCTTCGAGAGGACTTGAATTGTATATTCTTATGCATCTCCTCAAAGTATGAATGCCTTCCAACGAGAAGTTCAGAATCCTTTGATGCCAGCGGCCCTTGAGAAAATGGATCTTCTCGAAGACTTGGTAAACGCAAATCAATGGTTCCGGTACGCATGAGCGAACAACTTCGAACAGGTATATGACCTTTCACGAAATTTAGCAGACCTAGAGACCTGTTATGACACGTTAATCAAGTAACGAGAATGTCAAAACAGCGTGGATTAACGCATAACTAACGCTTTTTTAACGCGTTAGTTAAACCGTTAGATGCGTTAATTTGTTCCGATTGGTTGATGTTTCAAGAACATCTGGCTTGCACGAGGAGAGAAGCAATGCCTGTCGATAACAGCCGCTTGAAAGGATTCTACAAACTGACTGTCGATGAGCGACGTCAACTCATCGCACGAAGCTCCAACCTTAACTCCGAACAGATTGCTGCGTTAGCGAAGAATGGCGAACTGGACGATAATGCTGCAGATCGTATGATTGAGAATGTCATAGGCACTATGTCGCTGCCAGTAGGTATTGCGACGAACTTTATTATCGATAAAAAGCAGTACCTCATCCCATTTTGTCTTGAAGAATCAAGCGTTGTTGCCGCTGCTTCAAACATGGCTAAACGATGTCATGCGCATGGAGGCTTTACTTCAGCAAATGATGGGCCAATGATGATTGCTCAAATTCAACTGCTCGATATTGATAATCATCAGGATGCTGAGAAAGCAGTTCTTGAGAATAAAGAGGTTTTAATGGATTTAGCAAACAGCCTCCCTTCCACAATGATACGTCTTGGTGGAGGGTGTAAGGACATCATGACTCGTAGCATAGAAACGCTTTCAGGGAAGATGTTCATTGTCCACATTCATGTAGATTGCAGGGATGCCATGGGTGCAAATGCAGTCAATACAATGGCAGAACTTCTTGCTCCAGAACTTGAGCGAATTACCAAAGGGAGAGCATTGCTGCGGATCCTATCCAATCTAGCTACAGAGAGGCTTGCACGGGTAAAAGCCACGTTTACACCTGAAGAGATCAGTAACACTGGCGATAGAGGCGATGGCGTTAAAATCATCTCAGGAATACTTGAAGCATATCATTTTGCAGTAGCAGACCCCTATAGGGCTGCAACGCACAATAAAGGCGTCATGAACGGAATATCCGCTGTTGCTGTAGCATGCGGCCAGGATTGGAGAGCAATTGAAGCGGGTTGTCATGCATATGTTGCTTATTCGCAAGGAAAATATGGCTCTATGACTCGATGGGAACTTGATTCAGAAGGAAATCTTGTTGGCTCTATCGAGACACCCATGGCGGTTGGAATTGTCGGGGGCGCCTCCAAGGTGCATCCTGTTGCTCGAACGAATCTAGAAATTCTTGGTGTTGAATCAGCACAAGAACTGTCTCTTATACACATCTGACGCTGCCGACGATACTCCTTGTGTAGATCTCGGTGGTCGCCGTATCATT
>CAXDRT010000047.1:0-12995 GCA_963991835.1 uncultured euryarchaeote | reverse complement strand
GGACATGGTTGTCGGCAGGCTCCGCCCTCTTTGGAGGTGTCGCTTCGACCAGTAAACAACTTCAAGCGATACGCTCGACTGTTTCTGGCGTAATACCCTCTTCTGGGGTAACACGGAAAACCAACATTTTCAGATTCTCTGGAGCGTTTCGGAACTTAGAAACGATCATCGAGGTTTCGAAATCAGAACCGATAGTACGTACTCCAAATGTCAGAACCATGTCTGCAATACTCGCAAGTTCTTGGCGAATTGCGGGTGACAAACCATTTACTGAAACGCTGATTAAGAGAAGACCACGGTACATTTGTGTGTGGGCTTGAAGCATACGTATCATGGCAACAACTCGGCCAGGATCATCACGTTGCAAGAAGAAATCAAGGCTGTCAATAGCTGCTCTAAAGTATGGCCCGAGAGCCATAATTTCATTGGTTACTTCAGTGAGATAATCTTGGTTATTTTCATCGACGAATCGTGTCTGAGCGAGTCGTTGAATGTCTTCGAGTCGGAAACCCTCTAGGCGATATCGGCTCGCTAAGAGTTCTCGTTCCAGAACATTCGAATTGTATTCTTCACCAATTGTACGAACGTTGATGTCAAGTGGCCATCCGTATTTCTTGAAAACACGGACAATCTCAGGCTGTCCTTCATTTGTTGAAATGTAAAGGGTGTTTTCAGACTCTTCAGCAGGAGATACGTATTGTTTTGCGAATAACTCAGCACCAGAACCTGTTTCGGTAAATGCAACCATTGTAAATCCACGAGGGACTCCTCCGTTCATTTCACCATCGAACTTTGGTACTCCGAACGAGCCAACTTGTCCGAAGAATTCTTCATCTTCCTCATCGAATGTAATCTTCTTCTTCATCCCAATGCCCCCTCAATGTATGACCACTTGCCCACGATCAACAAGGTCCGTACAGTACAAATCAAGGTTCGAAAGAACCAACGGAGGTGTTTGATCAGGAACATTTAGAATTACTGAAAGAATTTCTCTTTGCCTGAAGGTGTTAATGAAGGTATGAAGGTACTCAGCAAGCATCCTGTCTTCGTTATAGATTGCAAGGGCATTGACGCTGTCAATAAATACGAAATTTCTTGCAGATGATGTTGTTCTTAGAATGTAGAGCGTTCGAAGAAGGACCGATTCAAGCATGATTGGACTATCAACAAAGTGAATGTTTGAGTAAGGAACGTCCGTACCCCCCAAAATACCTGATGAAACTAGATCGATGAATTGAATATTGGAAACATCAACACCTATCGACTCAAAGGCTTGAATAATTTCAACTGCGCCTCGGCTTGCAGTGATGTAGACTCCGCCCATTTCGAACATTTGCATCAAAGGAAGCATGGTACTCGCAGTAACCATGAATGCATTTGAATTCCCACAGCGAACCTGTACAGAACTATTCAGAGAAATTGTGGAAAGTTGTTCAGCTATTCTTTGGTCGAGTTCAAACATGATTATGCCCCCCAATTAGCGCTATCAGTTTGAGAGCCCCATTTCAACATAGGCGTCAACATAACGCCAAGCGGCGTCAATTCGATGGCGTGTTTAGCCCGACTATGCGATGTACCACGCATCTTAACGACCTGTAAGAATCTCAGTAAATGTCCCATTCGTTCAACATCTCCCATGACAACAATTCCATCGGCGATTGCTTCTTCAACACCAAATGACGACCAGTGAGCATTTTCTGTTGCTGATGTAATTTCAGAAATGAGAATGGTTGTGCAACCAAGAGTCGCAAGTTTCTTTCCAAGAGTAAACAAGAAATCTCGAATCAGTTGTTCGGATTTAATCTTATAACAAAGAGTAGTAACTGAGTCAATAACCAATCGAGTTACACCGATTGTGTTAACGATATCAGTAATGGATTTGATCAGTGCGTGAACATCGTCCAGGTCAAAGGTCGATTTATCAAGACCGAGCCAAGAGTACAGAACGTCCATGTCAAATACGTTGATCAGTCCTGTGTCGACCATATTCATGTCGAAAAATGCATATTGTCGAATGTTTTCAAGTAGTTTTACAGACGGTTCGGTTGCTGTAAAATGAGCGCATGCTTCACCAGCAAGAGCTCCACGAACAAGAAATTCCATTGCCAAAGTGGTTTTACCGGAACCACACGTTCCAGATGCCAAAACCGTGGAACCATAGGGGATGCCTCCTCGTAAAATTTCATCCAATCCATGGATACCTGTAACACAACGGTCTCGTGAATAAGTGGAAGCGGCTTGCACGGGTATCATCTATGCCAGTGCTACCGAGTTCATGAAGCATTTGTTACGCTGGAGGGCACTTCACCAGGTGTTGAAACTTGATTGACACTCCATGCGTCGGAGTTCAGCGTGTTCCCTCCCTCCCACACAAGGGCGTTGTTTAATCCGAGTAACAAACCTGTTTGACCGCCCCATTCAGCCCGCGAGTTTGGAAGTGGTTTTGTTTGACCGGGGCGTGTAAATCGTAATTCAATGGTGCTGCTTCCATCGTCGAGAAGATTCATTGAACCAGTTCCGAGAATACCATATGTACCTAAATCGATGACTTGGGATGCATTTCCAATAACTTGAGAAGAAATTGAACCTGTGAAAAGCGCTACGGATTGACCGCTTATCACTCCGCTTTGGAATAAGACATTATTACTCGAACTTGGAGATGTTACGTTTAGAGACCATCCATAGAGGCTTGTAGCAAAGGAATTATCGTTGTAAATTTCAATCCATTCAGGCCCACCACTTACAGGACGTACCATTACTTCAGTCACCAATAGATTCTCGCTTTGTCTACCAGCATCGTGTACCTGTAGAGTTACAGTCACAATTTCCCCTGACATTCGTACGATGCTCGATGCAGTCGAAGCCATTCGTGCCGAGTTGATGTCCGACCCTCCTTCGAAAAGGACCTGGCCAATACGACTGTTGTTTGAGGAGGTTTGAACACTTATGTGCAGATAGGCACTCAGATCTTCAGCAAGGCCAAGCCCATCAGAAAAGGACTCAAGAGTTACATTGGATAACGCATTGAGACGGTTTTCATCGAGTTCACCTGAAACCACGAGACCAGTTTGCACACGCCCTGTCTGTAAATCTTCAGCACTCATGGAATCCCAATCAGAGGTCGCGTTCGAGTGGTCTAGATCCCCATTGTCCATTGCAGGAACGTACCAGCCTGGTCCGCCAACAAGATAATCCAAAGCAGAGACTGTTGCCTGATCGACTTGATCGATTTCGGTATCATTTGATCCCATTTCAAGTTGGGCCAGTGACATAAAGGCAGTTAAAATCATCAAGAAAAGAGTAAATGCTGAGAGGAATTCAATAACAGCTGTTAATCCACTCTCATCCGAGCGGATGCACCTGTGCTCAGACTCCTCCATAACCTTACCAACACAAACGAAGTCATGAACGTTGCCGAACCATAAGAGGGTGAATTTACCGTAATTAAACCCTAATTCAAGCGATGAGTCTTTGAATCATCTATGCGACCACCGTATGATGACAGGAGCGGATAGCATGACCGTCGGCAAGAAAAAAACGAGCATTAGCTTGGTTTTCATTATGCTTTTTTCAGCATGCTCAATGCTAGCATATGTACCGAATGCAACGGCCGTCGAACAGATTGATCTTGCAATTATTCATGGCCAGTCGCCTGTAGAAGATCGATTTTATTCAGCATTCGACCCGATTACGTTCACAGCGGAAGTTGAAAATCAAGCGCTTAGCCCTCTTACAAACACGCGTACTATGAAATGGTACATTTGTGATGGCCCTCGAACTGCAGTCTCATGCGTTTCCAACAGTATCGCAAACGGAGGCACAAATGTCAACGGACTTCTTAGCGGAGAGAGTAGCAACTTTTCAGATTCAAACAGATGGTTCCCCTCTGGAGCGAGCGGTACGTTCACAGTTGTTTTCAAATTCGACTTTGCAGATGTCGATACGAGTGATGACGTCTTTTCTTACAACATCAATCTTACAGCAGAATTCAGCGATATTTCCGTCGATACTGAACAAGATCCTCGAGATACGCTTTCAGGGCTTCATACATACAATGGTGAAGTCGTATTGAACACAGAAGTGGATTATGAAATGGACATCTATGGCATCTCAAATACATGTGGAACGTGCAACCTCGTAGCTAACATTGGCTGGAATCTAAAGACACTCGATGGGACAGTAGTTGCTAATGCAACCCGTAGCGTAACAAACCTTCCATCTGGAGGATATGAACAACCCTACACAACTGCGCTTCCAGCATTGAATCATTCGACACCTGGCCGATTTATTTTCGAATTTGGACTCATTAGTAGCTCCAGTGCTTATGATGGAGATCTTAACGCTTTCAACGACCTTGCACAAATCGAAATCGTTCTCGACAATACACTGGATTTACGAATTGCAAGTATGTTTCCTTCTCATGATCAGAACTCACCATCGTATTACTATGGTGAAGATATGATTTCGACGAAAATAGAGAACATAGGCAATTTCACAATCACAAATACTTCTGTAACCTTCGAAATGTTTGATGCACAAGGAGAATCGGAACACCTCGAAAAATGTGACATCGATGTGCTTGGACCATCACAATTCACAACATGTACATTCGATATTATTGAAATTGGAGATGGAAAAGAACTCCGAGTCTACATACCAACCTCATTTGACGGACGACCAGACACTGCTCCATCAGACAATACGCTCATTGAATATGCAGACATAACGGCTGGTGAAATCGCTCCCTCAATAGGACTCAATACCGTTTCAGGTACATTCACAACCGCAGATACGATCCAACTCAGTGCACAAACGAGTAACATTGCAGCGAACCCACTTAACTACACTTGGACACTTGATACTGTAATTCAACTCGGATATGGGCAATTCCTGGATGTCAACGCTTCGACGTTCCCACTAAAATCATACATTGTTGGGCTGGAAGTTCGTGATGCTCTTGGAAACACAGAGTATGCTTACAGAACGATTCAACTCATAGATGAAGTCATTATTGAGGAAGAACCATTGTTGACTGGATCGGTTGTATCCCTGGACAAAGCCATGTTTTCATATAATTACTACTTACCAGTACAGGGTTCAGAATACAACATTGCAGGCGGAAAGGAACCACTCATGATCCTTGAACTTGAGGTTATGCAACTCGAGGATAATACTCAGCCCGCTGATATCCAATCAATCGATGTAACAGTTAACCTATCTGCACTTTTACCAGATATGATTCCATTTGAGTCTGTTGAAATTCTTGAATTACCAGATGCATCAGAGACCTACTGGGATTACCTTGAATCTCCTGATTATTATACGTACGATGAAATTGAAAACATTTCCTTGAGCCTAGCCAGCAATACTGTTTTGCTCTTTATTGGGTCCTTACCTGAAGCGGATGTTACCGCTAACAATACGGAATTCAGCCAACTTGACGGAGGTTCTATAGAACTAGACTGGTCCGCAGAAGGAGATATTTCCAACCCATACTTAGGAGGTTGGAGAATCTACAAACTACCTGTCGCTGAAACTGGAGGGACGATATTCCCCGACCCTAGCCAAGAAGATAACCAAAACCTGTGGACTCAACTAATCGATGAACGATTCGTAGAGATGGTATCAATATCCACGACGAATTGGGTTGATCCTGAACCACTCCCTACAGGAACATGTGCATCTTATGCCCTCATTCCAGCAAATCGTGCGAACGTACCGGACTTATCTCGTATTAACGTCTTCATGAACGATGAAGGCAATTCTATGTTGTGCGGAGATGCCATCGCTCCTTCTAGTACCGTAACTGCATTTACTCATTCATACAGATTCACCAATTCTACAACTTGTTTTGATTTGCAACGCAGTTGGAACTCTTGCTATGAATTGAATCTCACATGGACTTGGCCGCAAAACGAAGTCGATGGTGAAGTTACGTGGAATCTGTATCGTCTTGATACACGTCCAAATGCGATTGAATTGAAGTATGTAACTCCGATTGCGACTGGCTTGAGTGGAGTGCAAGGAGAAACAGGTACATTCAATCAATCTGGACTAGAAGCAGACGGTATACGCCCTGACAGGACGTATTACTACGTCCTCTCTCCAATAGATGGAAGAGGGAATGCAATGACGATTGCAGAATACCCAAGCGAGAACACAGAACGAGTCGAAATTGAAAATCAATGGTGGGATTACAACCAACACATCATTCCAGAGGAACCAGAACCACCAGAACCACCACTCGGCATTGATTGGCTAGGTGATTTAGAAGACTCAATGGAACTCAAAGAATTCCAATACGCAGGTATTGGAGCATTAATCCTGGTTGTCTTAAACGCGTTGCTCATCCCAATGATGATCAAGCGTAGAAGAAGACTCAAGCGGGTAATGGCTGCTCGAAACCGTCGACTGGGTACTGCAAATATGGCAGAAGAGTTCGAAGATTTCTTCGACTGAGAGCCTTTATTTTAGTGGATTATCAACCGTCATATTCATGTCGGAAAGGTCGGTGGCTTGCTTTACTGCGGTGATCGCATAGCCTGGCCATTGCGCTGGATTGCTAATCCAGTGGGTTCTACCCTCGGGAGTTCGAATCTCCCTCACCGCGCCACATTCTCAACCTATCGGACCGAGTACCCCAAGCCATTGTGGTGGGATGAAAGAGATGATTACGAGCGATAAAAACATGCATCCCAAGTAGTAGAGAGAGCGGAAGAAACTCTTGGATGCTTTCGGCATTCTTCCATTCTCATCTAATGGTTCGTTGATATCAATACCCCATACTGAGATTGAATACCATACAGTGAGACCTCCAGCGACAAATGCCCACAATAAAGGAAGTCCGCATTCCGGCCAAAAGCAAGGTACAGAACCGATTAAGAATAACCCCCCGCAGTAGAATTTTGACTCTGTGACAGTCCTTTTTGCACCCTTTACCTCATTCATCATTGGCACTTTTGCTTTGGCATACTCTCCAGAACGATACAAAGCAAGCGCCCAGAAATGCGGTGGCGTCCAGAAGAAGATGAGGGCGAAGAGCATCCAAGGAATCGGAGAACCAAGATCCAAGGGGTTCATTGAATCAATTGATGCTGCAGCTGCAGCTGCCCATCCAATCAGAGGAGGAGTTGCTCCAGCAGCACCTCCAATGACGATGTTTTGTGGCGTTCTTCTCTTCAACCACATTGTGTAGATGAACACATAGAAGAATACTGAAAAGAACGACCAAAAGGCAGCTTTCCAGTGAAGTAAGAAAAACAAAGAGGAGCCTAAGACAGATATTGTAACACCAAACAAAAGAACTGTGTTTGGTGTAAGATGACCTTGAGGTAAGGGTCTGTGTTGTGTACGACCCATCAACGCGTCAATATCTCGATCATACCACATATTGATCGCATTTGAGCCACCCGCACTCAATGTCCCACCGATAACGGTGATAACAGAGGTCCAAAGCGTATCAAGCCAGGTTCTTTCAATATCGATCAAATCATAACGGGCTAGAGAATCATGCACAAGAATTGCACATAAAGCGGTGATTTGGAGCAGAACAATGACTCTCAGTTTCATCAGTTTGATGAATAGAGAAAACATCGAAGGAGGATCCTCTATTGGTTGCATTATTCTTCCTCGGTTAGATTAGATTGTGTAAGAGTGGCGATTCTCAGCATCATCAGAGTTACCGCCGCAGCTATGAAGGAGGCTACACCAAAGACAAGATGAAGAAGAGAAAAGGATTCTGGGAATTCGTCTGCATTTGCAAAAACAATGTACATGCCCCCGACAAAGACATTCAAAATCCATAAACCAGTAACAGCCTCAGCGGCTTTTGAAAATCCTTCACCTTCACCAAAATCTCTCGAATCAACACGGACTCGAGCTGCACTAAGAATTAGAATGACACCAACAACTCCAGCTCCAAAGCGATGAAGCATCTGAACTAAAATACCTGGCCCATCAATACTCGGGAAAAATTTTCCTTGGCACTGAGGCCATCCGTTTGGGAACCCTATTGAGCAGCCTTGATTGTATTGCCCACCTGCAGTACTTGAGACCCAAGCACCGAGAATAAGCAGAATGAAAACTGAACTTGTGATACCAATGAAACGCTTCTTTTGTTTGTCAAGGAAGGCCTTTGAGGTATGAATGAACTTCCAATTCGTACCCTCAGTAACCCGCATGGCCATGTATTGCCATACCAAGAGAGAAGTAAAGATACTCGCCAATGACAAGTGAAGTGCTACAGTCCAATCTGCATTGTCAAAATGAACGGTTACTGCGCCCGCAATGGCTTGAACAACAAGTAAAACTGCAGAGACAATGGTTAGATTTCTTAGTCCATCTCCATACGTTTTTTTCTTTTTATTAGCAACATAAACGTTCAACAGAATTGGTACAGCAATAATGCCTACGAGCATTCGATGGAACCATTCAACAAAAATTTCGAATATTGAGTAACGGTGATCTGGCCCACGACTATCGACTTGATCTGGATGTTCTTCCCAATATGCAGTTTGTTCTGCTTCATCGACTGTAAACCCCCACGTTCCGAAGCATTGTGGCCAATCAGGACAAGACTCACCAGCATCATTTATGCGAATTGTCCCTCCTACTACGATGATTAATATGGCCATTGCAGTAAGGACAAGTGGCAGAGTGGAAGGCCGCTTCCACCAAGGTTGGTCCATGGTTAACCGTGAAGTCGGCCCTCTTTTAAGAAGACCCTGTGTCCAAGAACCATGATGAGATTCAGAAAGGCCTTGGTTTGTATCTTGATACTCCTCGTACTTATCCCAACATCAACTGGGCAGGGTGCACAAAGTGATGATGAAACTGCATCAATTGATGATGTGAAAACATTCAATGTCCAATGCGCATTAACAAACGAGACATGCATCGCTTCCTCAACAACTCATTTGGTTGAATATTTCTCCGCAGATTGGTGCGAACCATGCAATCTTGTTTCAGCTGAATTAAACGCATTAAATCGAACCGATGTTACTGTTTTGCAACATCACCCCTCTCCCTTGGATTTGCATTTCCTAAGTGATTCTAAGTTTCGTTTTGAAACGACTTACGGTTTTTGGGGTGTCCCCGATCTTGTCCTAAACGGGGAAGGCCTACTCACAGGCCCTTCCCAATCTCAGGAATTAGGACTTGTACTCGACAACTTTTCTCGTGAATGGAGTGGATTTACTTCAATATCACTCAATAACGGAACTCTTTCTTGGGTTTCAGAGGATGGTGATGAAGTTCATGTATGGATTACTGAAAATGGAGTACATGAATTCAACAATCAAGATCAAATCAATATCGTTCATCATCACATTGCGATAGGAAGTGAGAATCAGACTCTTGACATATCGAGTCTCATCAATGAAAACACCACAAACATCGTCGTCACACTTGAATCGCCTGGTCTGTTTGAATTAAGGAGTGCTTCTACGTTGTCGTCTCAAGGATATGTGTTGATCGATGAAGATTCGGATGAAAGTGGTCTTGAGATAACCAAGCAAGGACATGAATACGACATGGCTATTGCTGTATTTGGACTATCGATAGCAGCACTCATCCCTGCACTCATCATGTATGCTCGACTCGTTCGAAAAGAACATGTTTTGAGCGATGAATCAGAATGATGTTCTTCCAAAGGGTTGAAGAACGAGGCCTCAGTCGAAACGCTACGACGGTTTTGTCGTAGGTGTAAAAAATGGTCAAGCCAGCACGTCTCCACACACGTTTCGAACGAGCAAGAATCATCGGTGCTAGAGCACTCCAAATCGGAATGGGCGCTCCACTTTACGCCAATGAAAACGAACTCCGTGAAGAGTTCAAGGCCGAACTTATCTCCCTCTACGGGCTTGAAGAAGCAAGTGTCCGCTTCGTTCTTGACCCTCTAAAGATTGCTGTCTACGAATATGATAACGAACTTATCCCAATCGACATCGATCCACATGAAGATTAATCGGAATTGAATCCGTAATAATCAGAAGAAACGACATCTGCCAGATTTTTCCTAGGCAGAAGCATCGTTCGTACAGCCCATAAGTCCTTGAAAATCCTATACGTTGCGGTTTTGTCAAGATAATCAACACCACTTGAACCACCAGTACCCATCCTTCGTCCAATCATACGTTCGACCATTCGAGCATGAGAGTGACGGAAGAGGAGCATCGACTGTTCAAGTTGAACAACCGTGTCAACAAATCGACGAGGCCAAGATAGAAGAGGCAATTCGGGATAAGACTCAATGAACAATAATCCTGCTCGAGAACGGCTGACAACACCATCTGGCGATAGGAAGTCGCTGACTGAAGCTTGGTTTGCATCCATTCGTGGACGGATTGATTCTTCAGTGCCATGGCCGATAGAGACCATATGTTCGACGACTTGATCTGCATGGGATTTCATTGCGTCTAAATGAGCTGATACAAACTGTCCCACCACAGTTGAATCATCACCACTTGAGGGGACAGAACCATTGATTGGGGTCCGTGAAAGCCATTCTGAGACCAAGTCATTCAATGTCTTTTCAGTTGCAATCGTTTTCAAAACTTCGAATGCATCATCCGAAATCTTGTTTTCTTTGTGCAATTTTTTCATATGTGCCATTGGGTCCATATCTGCAACGCGTTGTTCTTGTTCCAAACCAAGGCGCATCTCAATTGCTCGCATTTGCCACGATTCAAAGCCAGATGATGTACCTAGACGATCTCTAAACGCAAGGAATCCTTGTGGACTTAGGGTTTCCATAACTTTCCACTGATTTGCTAGAAGACGGAAGATTTCAATCACACGTTCGAGATGTTCGACCATTGCAGGTAATGTTTCTTCACGAACCAATTCCTTTGAGAGATATCCATGAACTTCATTGAGTTCGATGCGGATTTGCTTGAACCAGAGTTCAAACGTTTGGTGTGTGATGATAAAATGCATCTCATCGTTGGAGGGAGCTGGCGAGTGACCTTGTGGGCCATCCTGCAATTTCAGAAGATTATCGAGTTGCAGATATCCAGAATACGTCATCCGGCTAGCGGGGGTACGGGAACTCGCCATGTTCTTTGATATGCATTCGGCACTTGAACTCTTCATTACTACAGTATCAAAGTTTACTGAATCACGAATGGATATTAGGATAACAGTCATAGAGTGCATACTAAACCCCTCGACATGGGCGTAGACCACTCCTCACTTATTTCCTGGCTCGCGGACTACGACAAGGAGAACATTACGATAGGTGTCGTAGCATCTCATTCATCCCTTCAAATTCTTCATGGAGCACGTCAGGAAGGATTCAGAACCCTTGGTATTGCAGTAGGTGAAAACCGAAGACGCTTCTACAAGGCATTCCCTGGTGCAGAACCTGATGAATGGTTGATGCTTGATGATTATCGAGAGTTGTTAGACCATGCAGATTGGCTCAAAAGTAAGAATGTCGTTATTATCCCACATGGATCACTTGTCGAATATCTTGGAAGTGAAAATTTCCGCAATTTGGAAGTCCCAACCTTTGGTAATCGGGACATTCTACGATGGGAAAGCAGTCGTGCCAAGCAACGAGACTGGCTTCTTTCAGGAGGATGCACAATGCCAAAGGTTCTCGAAGACCCACACGATATCGATGGGCCAGTCATAGTAAAATACGCTGGAGCAAAAGGTGGAAGAGGATATTTCATCGCTCGCGACTATCGTGATTTTAGAAGGAACGTCGATATTGAAGAAGAATTCACAATTCAAGAATATGTCCTTGGATGCAGATACTACCTCCACTTTTTCTTTGACCCACTTGCTACTGATGGATTCCAAGTTCAAGGAAAAGGAAAGTATGCTGGAAAAAATCTCGGTCGTTTGGAACTCCTCTCCATGGACCGAAGAGACGAGTCGAATGTCGATGAATTCTACAAACTTGGTTCATTGAGAGATCTAAGAGAAGCTGGTATGGAGCCGTCCTTCGTTGTCACTGGGAACCAACCTGTTGTCATCAGAGAATCACTGTTACCAAGAGCCTTTGAGATGGCTGAAGGGACCGTCGCTGCTTCGTACGAACTCGAAGAAGGAGCACGAGGGATGATTGGACCTTTCTGCTTAGAAACAATCGTTACCGATGCTTTAGAATTCAAGGTCTTTGAAATCAGTGCACGAATTGTCGCTGGTTCAAATCCGTTCGTTGGCGGCTCGCCATACTCTGACATCAATGAAACTCGCATGTCAACTGGACGACGTATCGCTCGTAGTATCAAAAACGCATTGAAGAACGAACGTCTTGATGACATTCTGTCTTGAGTCGTTTCAACCTAAATCTGGCGCAGGTGGAACTCCCGAGCCATCGTCTTCAACATCATCGACCAATTCATTTTCAATCTCATCGACTAATTCACCGAATTCAAGTTGCTTAGGAGTTGCTTCGTCTTCTAGAATCTTATCTGCTGCAATTTCGCCTGTTTCTGCAAGACGTACTTGTTGCTCTAATTGACGCTTGATTTCTTCTCGCTCTTCCATTGTTGGAACGTTGAAACTGCAGACAAGTTGAATCTCTTCACCAAAGGTAAGTTCACCAGAGTATTCCAAAAGATCACCATAGGCATTGGCAATGACTTGGAATTTAGTTGGATCCTTAGAGCGTCGCTTCTTGTGCTTCTTGTAGTAATGGACGAATACTTGGTACGTTCCAGCAGGAGCTTGACCCTCTGGCCATACAACGTTTTCAATTGGCTTGCGGGAGTCAGGTCGTACGTTTGCATCAACGTCGAGTTCTCCACTGCATGATGATTTTCGATTACCACCGTGAATTCGCTCACCAGATGGACAAACAACGTGAAGGTCAAGATCATTGTAGTTGTTCCACATCAATGAAACTTGAACATCGGAAGAACGTGCACCTTCTCTCTCAAGACGGGCACGTAGTTCATCGAGTGCTCTATTTGCTGCTTTTCTACGTTCAAGAGCGTCTTTCTCTTGCGCTGCTTGGATTTCAGCCAATCGTTGTTCTTCAGCTG
>CAXDRT010000046.1:0-13084 GCA_963991835.1 uncultured euryarchaeote | reverse complement strand
AGTCTATGCTGCCGTTCCTCGACCATGTCCAGCGGTGAGCATTGAGGGACATCAAACCTACGCTTGAAGCCGAAAGTGTTGAAGGCCTCCGCCTCGACGTTTGCACATGGAAGGAACAATGGTAAAGATTCGAGCTGATGTCGTTACTGAAGAAGCATTAGTCATTACTTGTTTTCCTAGTGTAGGAATGGTCTCAAGCATCGTCGGTCATTTCCTCATTGACAATTTGGATTTGGAATTTGTTGGTGGCGTTGTTGACCCACGGCTGCCTCCCTTAACACTCGTGACAGACGGGAAACCTATGCCAATCATTCGTGCCTATGCTGGAAAACCAGAGTGCAGCATCGATGGATGCGACAAAATCATTCTTCTCATGAGCGAATTGGTCATTCCAAGCCCACTGGTTCACGACATTGTTTGGGCCTTGTATGATTGGTCCAAAGGATCCAAGATTCGAATGGGAATTCTTGTTGATGCTTTCTCCAAGGAAGGTTTGACTGGGAACAATGGAATTGAAGAACCAACTGTTGAATACGACGATACGCCAGAAACAGATCTTGTAGGAATTGGAGCAACTGATAACGTAACCTCGATGCTTGGGGATTTAGGAGTCCCAATGTTATCAAACGGAGTCATTCGTGGCGTGAATGGTGTCTTGCTCAGTGAAGCACGACGACGTTCAATCGATGTCATGAGCATTATGGTCGAAGCGGATCCTCGGTTCCCTGACGCAAGAGCAGCAGCAACGTTGGTCAAGAAACTCAACTCTATCCTTCCAACGATTCATCTCGATGATGAACCACTACTTGAAGAGGCGAAGTTGTTGGAAGAACAATTGAAATCGCTACTCAATGCGGCCACGCCTGCAGAGAGTCCGTCGCCTTCATCCATGCTTTACGGTTGAAGTCCTTCGAAGAATAAGTGCTGCAATCACAATGAGCATTACAAGAATGCTCATCCAGGACGGAAGAAGTGGTGTTGTTGTCTTAATCCATGGAATAAATTCTGTTAACGAATCTCCGCGACTGTATGTACCTCCCAATGAAGCTGTAAGAAGCATACAACCTGTTGATGAGGCACCAAGCAAATTGTGAATGTAGGACTCTACCTTTTTCATAGGCTGTTGATTTTTCCAACGTGTGAAGAGAACACCAATTGCAAGTCCGCCACCTGCAGTTGAGAGTAGCATCTTGTTTGCGAGCAGAGGCGATGTATGGGCTCCAGATGGAGATGCGCCTAAGCCAGAAAGTATCGCAAACGGAAGTGCAAGTAGCCCAAAGAAAAGAGCAGCATGGGCAGTTGTATCAGCCACAGTGGAATACTGAGGCGACTCTATTTCTCTCCAAGTAAAGAACGCATGAAGAACAAAACATACCCCTGCGAGGGCAAATGATCCTACGACCAACTCGGTCGTAATGACGTGGAATGTTCCATTTTCAATCATAGACGCCCCTCCAGATAATCTGCGCCATAATGATTCCACTGCTCCATACTCCATCCGTCAGGTAATCCATCAGCAGGTAAGGGAGGAGGTGTGTTTTCTTGAGCGAGTACTTCCGTTGATGCTTCGTATTTTTTCAATTCGGATGGATCCTTTCTCGGCGTCTTGAGCAAAAGAACAATTCCAAAGAAAAGAACGATATGAGCAAGCGATTGAAGGTTCAGTGCCATTTCGTCAGCTTCCCATCGAGGTTCGAGACTGGATAATGAGAACCACGGCGTAGTTTGAGTAGGCCCTTCTCCCTCGAGAATTGCCCGCCATTCGATTGTGTTTCCATCAATAGAAGCAGGTAGTGTAGCTTTCCAACAGTCTCCGTCCAAGATCGTTGTCAATTGTATCCCGTCTCCTGATGGTTCTCTCCACTCGATCTCAACGCTCGAAGCATTCACTGTCTCAACACACAAATCGGTTGAATCACCTATATCTCGTGACGTCGGTGGAGAATACTCTGGATGCAATCGTTGGAGATTCTCAGGAATCGGAATCACGTCCACTTCAAAGGCTTGAGATATCCCAAAATATGGGCTTCCTGAACTATCTCCGTGCTGTACAGCAACGTAGAGCGTCTTAGAACCAATATCATCAGCCCTTAGAATCCATGTGTGTGAATAGACGGAGGTAGGGGGATTATCCATTGAAATCTCAATGTAATTATTCGTATCACCCATACCATCAGAGAGTATTTCCCATCCGTGTGAGGTTGGAATATCTCCATTTGCATTTGTTGTCGATAATAGGAAGATTCCAAGCGTATCGAGGTTGTGTTCTATTCCAATTCCGGAGATTTTAACCGTAATTTCGGCTGGTTGTCCGACCCAAACAGATTCTGAAGGTTGAAGGTCTAAACCAAGATTGGAGGACGCATTCTGGTTTGCATCGCCATGACATGCCCCCCCACATTGCATATCTTCTAATCCATTTCCTACGCCTCCTGGATTTCCACTTACATGAAGGGGAACCAAGAAAGCGAGAACAAGAAACACTGTCAGACGTGCTCTCAAATCAATCACCTCTCCGAAGTATAACGGCAACAAGGAAGAGAATGCCAATAATCGTGTAAAGTGATCCAAGACCGAATCCAAGGGCAGTTGAGGGTCCTTCATCGAAATCTGCAGCTTGCGTATCGATGGTGATTTGCGTCGAAGGTGATTGACAATCAGATTCGAGTGTTCGATCTCCAATGGCCACAGTCAGTTTGTAAGTTGTGGGACCGAGTATACTCGGAGTATCAGAAAAACTCGTTTCGTTTGTTTCACCTAAAGGAACACCGTTTCGATACACATTGAAATCTGCGGATTCTTGTGAATCCCATGACCATGCTAGATTGACATCACCATCATCGAGAGTCGAGGTAAGACTTGGACATGGCAATGCCGGCAATGCTTGAACAACTGTCGTGGACTCATCTA
Source organism: uncultured euryarchaeote (assembly GCA_963991835.1). Taxonomy (GTDB): domain Archaea; phylum Thermoplasmatota; class Poseidoniia; order Poseidoniales; family Poseidoniaceae; genus MGIIa-L2. The sequence continues at coordinate 10,174 of CAXDRT010000046.1, read as the reverse complement.
CTGCACCAGATTCATCGGTAACGACCAAGGTGATAGATACGCTTCCTGAAAGCGGCATGAGGAACGAGACATCCGTTCCCGAAGTGGATGATTGCCCTGCTGATGATGACGACCAGGCCCATTGATAACCAACGATTCTGTTATCTGGATCTGATGAAGATTCGCCAGTCAACTGAACGCGTTCACCAGCATATGCAGATTCAGTCAAGACGGTGATGGTTGAAGTTGGAGGGGCATTGGAAATCGTGATTGATGTTGAAGAAACACCTGTGGCCTCACCATCCGTTACAAGAACTTCTACGCTCCATACTTGCCCTGGGCCAAGATACGACGAAGGAACAATTGTTGCATTGTCTAGAGACCCTTCTCTAAATCCATTCCTAAACCAAGTGATTGAAGTTATTTCAATAGAATCCATATCATCGTCTGAGGATTCAATGAGAAGCGTGATATCTTGTTGTGAGTTGATTGAGTCGTCGATGGTAGTTGTTACAAATGGATCTGAATTGATGATGTCAACATACAATGTTTCGCTTTCTAAACTTGAATCTGAGCCATCAAAGGCATGAATCACAGCAGCCCAAGTTTGCCCCTTCATGGTTTGAGAAGATGGAAGTGGATTTATTCCATTCAACTCAGGCTGAAGAACATCTTCAAGATACCATTGGATATTGAATGACAGAACATCCATCGAATCCGCATCGGTCATTACTGCATCAACTGAGATGTTCATTTGACTTGTTACTTGGGTTGCGATAATCGAAGCTGATTGAAGAACAGGCGCCGTGTTTTCGATTGTTGTAGCGGATGATGATTGCCATGTAGACCACGTCGTTCCATCATTTACTCGAGCGTTTACGCTCCAGGAATCTCCTTTCGTAGTGCTAGTGAAGGACAAGGTTTCTGAATCAATCCCTGCATCTACTCCGTTCTTTATCCATCGATATTCTGTGCTTACAATCGAGTCCATGTCTGCGTCGGATGAAGTAACTGTGGCGGTAAGATTGTTTTGTGTCATCGGATTACTTGGCGTGATGTCGACACTGTCTACGGAAGGAGGCGTATTTGTTGTCGTTGACCCAATGATAACAGCAGACGATTTCAACCAAGCCGAAGCATCTGTTCCGTCTGAGACTCGTATTTCTACTTCCCATGAATCTCCATCTCGGGTGGCGAAAGAGGGGAGAGGAGAAAGGTCGCCCAAAGATGGTTGAAGGTCACCATCAAGGTACCATCGATATTCATAGGTGAGCATGTCCATTGAATCTGCATCCGAAGATGTGTTCACTACAGACAAATCATCGGTCGTTGAAGGATTTACGGTATCTATCGAAACTGACGAGAGGATTGGTATAGAGTTAGCAATGGTAATTGGACTTGAGGCAACCATTGCTCCGAAATCTGTGCCGTCACTTGGAGTAACTTCAACATTCCAGTTCTCACCTTTTTCTGTTTGAGAAAAGGATACCGACATCATTCCATTCAAAGATGTTTCAAGAATGCTGTTTTTGAACCATTGAATCGTTGAACCAGACTCTGCATCACCATCTACGTCATCAAAGATGTACGTTACTACAAGTGAATCTGTTGTGCTTGCAGTGGCTGGACTAAGCAAAAGGTTGCTTAGGGATGGGGCATTGTTTGCAGGAGCGCTTCCCTCTGAAATCTGGTATGTTGCAGTATCCCATACGTCATTTGACTTGGTTCCTGTTCCGTCAACAGCATTCGCAGCAACATCGATTGATACAACTCCTGAACCCGTCGAAGGAGCTGTCCAATCGACACTCCAGCTTCTGTAATTGTAATTCGTATGTGTTGCACTATCTGCAGCAGTATTGATCTTGACCCCTGTTCCTGGCGAGGATAATGAGCCTTTGTCGATATCTAAGGCAAATCCTCCGTTGGTTGAGGACGCTCCACCTGTTACTGACACCGTTAATGTGTATGTAGTTCCAGCAGCATATGCTGTTGGCTGACCAGACATTGAGAGGGTTGCAGTCTGCGTTCCAGAGCCATGGCAATAGCCGCCCCCGCATCCCGTACCCTGCCCGTAGATTCCACCACTATACGCATTTGTCATGGGCGAAGCCATGGCCAAGCAAAGAATTGCAAAAAGACCAAGCGTCCGCATTTTCATAAGATGACCTCTCCCTTATTGCGTAAAAGAGTTCGTTCGCTTGGTCAGAAAATTTCTCAATAATCGAATAAAGTTGGTTGCTCTGAAGAGCCTTTGTCTGTAGATTCCTTTGCAACCGTTTCATCCAAAAGTTGTTGATTGAAGAGATCTTCACTCCAAACAGTGACGCCTAATCCTTGTGCCTTGACAAGTTTCGAACCAGCATTTTCTCCAGCCACAAGTACTGATAGATTGCCTGAAACGCTCCCGACGACTTTCCCTCCCGCCGCTTTGATTCTGGATTGGATGCTTTTTCTTGGTTCAGAAAGGGTCCCTGTAACGCAGAATGTCATTCCGACAAAGGGGCCTTGATCGATTTTTTCTTGCTCGGCTTGAATTGAAAGATGTGAAAGAAGATTCTCAATCGCATTACTACGAATATTAATTCCGTCTCTTAATTGAAGCGCAACGATATCTCCTACACCCTCTAGTGCGGTCAACTCCTGAAGTCTCTCGGGTTGTTCTTGGCTTTCCTCAACCCATGCCATCATCACTGCAGGTTGTTGGAAATGTACGGCGATAGCAAACGCCAGTTCAGGGCCAATGCCGGGCAATCCTAGTGCTTGGAGGAATTTAGAAAACGTCATAGAACGGGTTTTGTTTATTTCATTAAGGACATTCGATGCAGATTTCTGTCCCATCCTCTCCAGAGAAAGAAGTTTGACTTCATCCAACTCATAGAGTCCCGCTATACCGCTGATTAATCCCTCTAGAAGCAGTTGATCAACAAGCTTCTCTCCAACACCGTCCATCTCTAATGCACGGCAATAGTAGAGAATGCTCCTCCCCATTCGAGCACCACAGTTAACATCTGTACATCGAATAAATGCGCCTTCGATTTCAACTGGACCATCGCATGCTGGACACAATGATGGCGCTTGTATTGGTTTTCTTTCTGGCAACAGGCCATCGAATGGTTCTCCGTCAGCATGCATGCGGCCTTCCAAATCCTGTTGTGATGCGGGGCCAAGGCTTGCTTCGATTTTGGGTATGACGTCTCCTCTCCGTACAATTTTGATTTTATCCCCGATACAGATCTCCAAACGTTCAACTTCGCCGAGATTGTGAAGTGTTGTGTTCTCAACAGTTACGCCTCCAACACGTTGTGGCGCAATGCGAGCGACTGGGGTGATGTTTCCTGTTCTACCAGTTTGCCAATCGACGTGAAGCAACACGGATGTGGCTTCTTCAGGAGGGAATTTCCATGCTAATGCCCATCTCGGATGGTGTGCTGTCATACCGAGCAGTTCTCTCTTTGATAGATCGTCTACTTTGATGACTAAACCATCTATCTCAAATTCATATTCAGAGCGATCGTTAGCCCACTTCTCTGTTTCTTTGCAGAGCCCTATGGATAACGAATCCGCATCATTCGATTCGGTGATGACCCATGGTGCTGGCCTAACTCCAGCAATCTCAGAGAGCCAAGAGAGTATCTCACTATCATTTTCGGCATCTGGGGGTAGTGTTGAGTCTGGATGGCGCAACGATTCTGGTGGAAATTTCGCATCATATGCAAGAAACACCAAATCACTTGCATTTGCTTTGCCTTCTGCTTTCTTCTGACGTAATGCACCAGCAGCTAGATTTCTTGGATTGGGGGAAACATCTGCATATCGTTCTTCGAACGTAGATTTTCGCATAACAACCTCCCCTCGAATGTGGACGTCGACTTCAATACCAAGCGTGTGAGGGACATTCTCAACCCTGCGTGCGTTCTTCGTAACGTCCTCTCCACGATCTCCGCTTCCCCTGGTTGCTGCTCGTACAAGCCGCCCTTTCCTGTATTCAAGAGAGAGAGCTGATCCATCCAGTTTTGGTTGTGAAATAAAACGCGTAGCCTCGAGAGAAGATTCGCGAACAAAGTGACCTATGTCTTCATCTGTTGTGCCTTTGTTTAACGAGCGCATAGGAAACAGGTGGTCTACTTTGACAGTCCCTGGATCAATTTCTGCGCCCACCCGTTGTAACTGGGGGTGGCTTGAATCGAGTTGTTGCAATTCATCCCAAAGAGCATCAAATTCTGAATCTGGAATCTCTGTTATGGCTTGATTGTAGTAAAGATCTGAATGGTATGCGATTTGCTCAGCAAGCCAATCTATGCGACGATTTTGGCCATTATCGGACGAGTCAGATTTGGCCATAGTATCCCACCACCTCGACCCCATTTAAGGTTCATGATGAAGGGAATTTTAGTTCGACAAATTCTCCATCGACCATCGGGCATCTTGTCATGACAACCTCGCTCATAACACGAAGGTGAATCTCTGCAACAACGAATACTGTTGCTGAAAATAGATGGCCTGATTTTGTTAGGAAATCATCGTTCGAGAATGTTGCATGCAGGTGAGTAAATGGAGAGCCGTTTTCATGTCTTGCGAGATTTCCTTGCAAAGTCACCAGTTCCGCAGGCTCTTCAAGTTCTTTGCGATGATAAACAAAATCTGAATCCATGTATCCGAAGATGGAATTGCGAGTCCTTCCAATACCGCTTGTGATAACTGCGCCATTGAGGTCCAATGTGTCTGCGAGTTTCTGAATTGATGCGTGTATTTCTTCACCTGGTTCAAGCACCAGCATGATGTCATCGCCACTTCGTGCCCATTCCATACCTTTCTCATATCGAGGAATCACTTAGGGATACCTCTCATTCCTCTTCCTCGGGAAGAAGAATCTCTATGATTCGTTCTGCTGCTTGATCGAGATCTTCTCGTGAACCCCCTAGCGGCAGTGGGCCGAAGGGCCCCCAGCCTTTTCTCAAGAGCATGATGCGCTTTTTGGGTTGGCGTTTTGCTAAAACAAGTCGCTTCCATTCATACCTTTGCCCATCAGCAAACAGATGTGTCGAAGTAACAGCATACCGCTTGGGTACGAGAAGAGAAATAATGTGTAAACCAAGCAATACGTCCCACAAGATTACGTAAAGAATTGGTGTATCTGAAAAGGATGCAAAGCCCCACGGTAATGCGATCATTACTGCCATAGACCCGAGATTTGCCCATTGACGAAGGACTTCGTGTTGTTGTTCGCTTTTCCAAGCAAATCCATTATTGGGCAAAACACCAAACGTAGGGATATCCAAGTGCTGTCGAGTCAACCACCATGCATCCCAGGCGACAATGACACCAAGAAGAACAACCACTGCTAATGCAACGGGTTCGGCACTTGGTAGCAAACATTTCACCTCAGAGCATACGTTCGTCAATCTCGCCGAGGCTCTTGGGCCCTTTTCCACGAGTTCGTACGAAGAAAATGATGAGGACAATGACGATAATTCCCCCAATCAAAAGCAGACCAGTACTTTGATCTTCACTCTTTGTTGAAGCTTTTCCTTCAAGTTCATCTGGAGTTCCATCACCATCATCATCTTGATCTTCAAAGAGCATGGTTGTCTTTCCTTCTGGACATTCGATACGATCTGGTTGGCCATCTTCATCAGTGTCCATCCAGGCACAAGCGTCTGTTGGCCATACATCGTTGTCATCAAGGCGACCGTCGTTGTCATCATCTGGATCATAAATATCAGGCCCACATTGGAGGCCATTTGCTGCATCAAACCACGTATCTGAACTGCATGTTGAAATCCAGTCACCGTCCGTATCCAAAAGAGTTACTTCAAAGTCAACCTCCACCGTAGAAAAGAGATTTAATTCATCGGTTGCGATAACTTGCAAGACATACAACCCTGGTCCAATGTTCGTAACGTTGAAGGGAGAGCCTGTATCACTGAGTACATCTTGTGAAACAAGTTGGCTTTGAGCATCAAAAACCTTCCATGACATGACAATATTAGGAAGTGAAGTGGTATCATCTGAAACGATGTACATGACTTCAATTGGTATCGTTTCCATGAAGCGTTGGCCCGAATAAGGAGAACTTACACTTGATACTGGAGCTGCGTTTGGTGAGAGTGAGATGACGACCTGTTGGTTCATTGTGTTTCCAAGTTCGAAGGTAGAGCTATTGACTAGACTCATTGCAGAATTCGTCACTATTGTTGCACTTGTACTGGACTGTGATTGTGTTTCTGTGTGTTTGGAGTACTGGAGGATAACATCGACAAATTGACCGTTGTATGTGCTTGGCTCATCAAGTAATTCAGTGGTAATGACGTATGTTGCTTCGACCACAACCCCATTGAGCATTGCGCTTAGTGAGTGCGTGCTCCATTCGTTAAGAATTCCATCTTCTGAGAGTGAATTCGTAGTTCCGATGAGACTGTCAATGAGGTTGATTGTACTTCCCGCAACTGAAATCGATCCAGCGAGTTGAGAATCTGAAATCTGGGCATCATAATATTCGGCAGAAAGGGCATCAGAGGCATCAATTGTGAGATTCTGCATGTAGGCTATGCCCGGTTCTTCGAAGTCATGAGCGTGTAGGCGTAGGCCAACTGAATAATTCGTAATCGAAATATCTGATACCATTATCGATGCTGCTTTACCATGCCGAATTGTTACGCCCGTCCCAACACCGTTCCCATGAGCGTTTATTTGTTCGAGTTGAGCAGACGTTTCGTCAATATCAATCGCTGGAGCCCCCGATAGTTCCAGGTTTCTAAGAACAATGTCTTCACAATTGAAAGCGATTAATCCAACTTCTGAGCCTGCTGAAATCTGAGAGTCTTGAAGAATGAAATCACCATCAATCGATTCCAAGCGAACCGTTGAATCGCCAACGAAGAAAGGTGTCTTTAGACCACTTACCTGCCCTGTAACGCCGATAAGTGCAAGCCCATCTTCCATTCCTTCATTGATTGTTATATTGTTAACATCAACATCTGAGAGACGTACCCACGCAGCATCGCCATTGCAATCAGTGAATTCAACGCTTTCCAAAACAATCTTTGCGTCTGGACTTTGTGACTGAATGCACATCGTCCCAGCATCTCTCAGATGTGAATTGGTGAGTGAAACTGTACCTTGTGCGCTCTGCGTGATTGAAATCAATGGGTCTGCTCCTGCAGAACGAGCAAAATTGACGTTTTCTGCCACCATGTCTCCGTATCCTGATACCGTGAGCAATGGAGATCCTTCGACGATTTGGGTTCCTGAAAGTTGCACTCTGGAACCGACAATTCCATCGAGGAGCAACCCTCCCCATCGTGCTCCAAACCCTGTTGATGATATGGTTGCAGAGCCTGCTTCAAAGACCCCTTGCACATCGATGATCGCCTGTGATGCAATACGAAGTTCAACACCATCATTTACTGTCAGTTTTGTTGTTGAGGCGATTGTCAAATCTCCCTCGAGGCGATATGGGCTCCATGTTTCCTCTAGAACCAGCCATGAACTGATTGTTCCTGAGGGAACAGTTGAAGCCATGAACGTATGACTTGTTGATCTCTTTGTATCCCAGGCAAAGAATTCTGTAAACGACTGGATTTGCATGGTCACTGTTTTGATGCCGCCTTGGACATCACCTTGAGAATCTACTGTCCGCGCTGTTGTTTGAGATGTTGCCTCTCCTAAAGCATCGGTTGAAACTGTTTGACCATCTACAATAATTGTCGCTCCTTCGACAGGGGTTCCTTTATCCAGAACACTGATATCAAGAATTGAAAAGAGGGAGAAGGAGCCTCCTGTACCCACGGTAATTTGTTGATTGGCTTCACCTCCAGTCATCTCAACCTCACATAATGCTCCAATAGAAAGTGAAGATGAAAATCTGATATTGCTGATCGATTGGGCTGAGGAACATGACCATGAGACAGGCGATTGGATTTCTAGGCCATTTCCTTCAGATGTAAAGGTGGATTGGACGTTTAAGGACAGTGACGTAGCATTGAGAATTCCTCCATCTCCGGTTAAGGTACCTGATGCCCCAAGGTCAACGACTGAAGATGAATCTACAACCAGCGTTGTATCAATGAGTTTAAGCTGAGAATTTGTTGCGAAATTGAGATTTCCATTCAGCATATGAGGACTGCCGTCTGGTTTCGCTCCCAGAACAATCGTGGAAGAGGATGGGAGGTTCCAATCTCCCTGTGGCACTGTAATGATCTGAACCGATTGACCTGCCTGATTGCCGATCAATTCAGCCCGAACACCTGCGCCTTGGTAGAGAACGTCGACCATAGAGCCTGTTGACAGGAGGGGGAGAGAGGCAACGCCATTTGTATCTCCAGTTGAAAGGAAATTGTGTGCGTAGGCCTCTGCTTGAATTGGTTGGTTGTTAATGTCAGTAAAAGACACATATGTTTCGTAGAGATATCCAGATGCAGTTGTTGAAACCGTACTTGTTGTTGGCCCCCCATAGAGGAACGTTCCGTCGCCAACTGCGTCAGATAATCCTTGAGCGGTATTCTGTGGAGTAAATGTGCGGGCATGTGCTGATGAATCTTGTTCAAGGAGAAGAGGCGTGTTGTGAAGATTTGCTGTCCAAGTTGATGTTTGGAGGTGTGACTCATCCGCTAATCGGACGCCATATTGTTGAGTTGATGTTGACAAATCCTCGAACGTGAATGTGGAATGAATCCCATAGATGCCCGTTGTTTTACCATTGATGAAGATTGCAGTCTCCGCAGTAAGAGTACTGTCTTCGAAGATTGCTCCTGTTGAATAGCCGTTTGTTGTTAGATCTGTTGATTGAATTGAAGTATACCATGCATCGATGCCAACAGATGTGACATCGGAACTGCTGTAAGCCTTTTCAACATTGAATTCATTCCAATCGTGTTGACCTTCCAGGACGTTTATTGCTGGGCCATCGCCTTGGCTTAACTGTGCATTTGTGCCTGTTATCTCAGTATCGAGACCAGATAGTGTCATTACTTTCTCTTGTGATGTGAAATTGGATTCTTTGAGAATCAGTAGACCGTCTCCAGATCCTCGTAAAGCGATATTTGTGGATTCAATATTACTGTTCATAATCTCAGTAACTCCTGGCCCGTCGATATCGAAGCCAATTTCTGTTTGAGAGAGTGTTATGTCATCGAAGTTGCAGTCAAGAGTGCAGCGTATATCGATGGCTGTCCTATCAAGTGCCTGTTGAGTGAAATCAACATCCGAGAGATAGATGCTTTCAACCGCACCCCACAGAAGACGATCTCCAGAAAGAAGGGCGTTTGAGACGGTTAAATCATCTGTACCTGAACCATCGATGAGGAGGGTTACAGATTGACCAAAGATGCTGTTTACAGAGGTTGAAGCCCCTGAATCCGAACCTATGCCTACACTAACATTCTCGAGTCCTAGCCCTGTAATTGTAGCATCTCCCGCTACGATGTCGAGGGCGAAACCAGTTTGATTGAATGTAATATCTGATGCTGTAAGATGATTTGAGGAATAGATTCCAGTTGCTGCATTGGTAAATGATCCAGTTGTGACTGTGAGTTGGCCTTCGTTATCGACTGCCTGAATATCAATTGTATGCATTGTCACATTTTCGGCTATTACTGTTCCAGATGGATGGATATCGATACCGATGTAACTGTTTGTGATCAAGATTTCTTCATGGATTGTCGCATCTCCATGAACTGATAAAGCAGACTCTGCTCCTCGGATAGTGACGTTTGTAAGAACTGCATCTGCTGTCGCTGAAACAATGATTCCTGGCCAGAGACCTGCTCCAGTCGAGCCTTGGCTTGTGGGCGTAATGCTCGACATGAATTCGACATCGGTTGCAATAAGAGAGCCTTCGATTTGAATCCAATATTCGCCTGCATCAATAACTGCCCCTGGCTCAATGGTTAGAGTTGAAGTTGCGGAAACTGTTACGTTACCGTCCAGAATGTGGTTTACACCGCTCCATGTTGCATCTGAAGCCGTAATTGTCACGTCTGAAGATGCGAATGGGGTAAGGCTAGCAACTAAGAGAAGAGCAAACAGTGCGATGGCTCGGGAGCGCATAGCATGTGCTAGCGTTTAGACCATATCAATGCAAGGCTGATTGGTCAGGTGTTAACCATGGATATCGACAGAGTGGGCCTGCCCAGATTTGAACTGGGGTCTGACGGCCCCCAGCCGCCAAGTATAGGCCAAGCTAACCCACAGGCCC
>CAXDRT010000045.1:0-13270 GCA_963991835.1 uncultured euryarchaeote | reverse complement strand
GCAAGCCAACGTATGGCTTCAGCGGCAACTTGGTCTGAATCAACGACAACAGAGGTCATAGCTCCGCCAAAGGCGGTCGCAAGAGCAGTTTCATGCTCAGCGTTAATTGGACCACATAGTTCTGCAATTGTGCCAATGACACCTCTCAATTCACCACGGTCTCGTGCTCCAAGCACTGCTGCTGCACCGCCTGCCATTCCTTTCGAATTCGATTTGGATTCAAGTTCGGCTCTAGCAGAGCGCAGTTGTCGTTCTGTTTCGGTCATTCTTCGCTCGATCGCAGCATTTTCATCGAGGAGTCTTGATTCTGCTTTTTCTGAATCGATTATTCCTTGGGCCAGAGATGAACGATCAACTTTCTTTCCGGTTCCACTAATTGCCTTGAATTCGGCCTCTTTCTCTTCAAGTTCGAGACGTGATTCTTCGAATTTTTCTTCTTCTTTACCGAGTGAAGTGGCGATGAGTTCAACCTTAGCAGCAGTCTTATCGACTTCTGATTGTGCTGCCCCAACTGCTTTTTTGGCCTCCTCAAGATTTTCAATTGCATCCCCGAGAGCCCTGTTGAGTTCAGCATTGGTTTTTCCAGAACCTTCCAAAAGTGACCGAACTTCATCCTCTTCATATTGGGCTTCCCCCAACATACGTTCGCATTCCTCAAGTTGATTTTGACTGGTTTGAACCTCAGAAAGCAAGGAAGCAAGAGCTGCTGCTGCTTCATTATACCGTTCGATTGATACCTCGAGTTCTTCTTTATCATCGATATCGGCCTGTTTTGCGTCTTCAATACGATCCTTATCTCTGTCAACTTGAACTCGTAAACTGTGAATGGCTTGAGAAAGTGCGTTCCCGTCACCTCCAAGCAGTGTATCGATTTGTTTCTGAATTTCACCAATACGGTCGTCCAACTTAACAAGCGTTTTACTTCCTTCTTTGACTTCTGCTTCGAGAAGTGCTGCTTCTTCCACGTATCGAAGTTGCTCTTCGATTTGGTGTTGGAGTTCAAATTGTAAACTTGCATACATTGCCTGGTATCGTTGAGATCGGGAAAGTGTGAGTTCATCGGTAATGGATTGTGCTTTTACTGCAATCTTACGTTCTTCAGAGAGTTCCTTAAGTCGAACTTGTTGTTCTTCTTGGAGCATTCCAATGCGTTCTAGATAGGAGTCAACATTGTCCTGTTGTTTCTTAGCCTTACGGATTTCATCATCATAGGACGTAACACCAGCAACTCCATCCAGAACCTTTCGGCGTTCGATTGGAGTCATTCTTGCCAGACCAGTAACGTCACCTTGGAGAACGATGTTATAGCCGTCAGGACGAGCATTCGCAGCATTGAGGAGACGGTGAAACGATTTCTGAGAACTTTCCTCTCCATCAAGCAAGTAGGAAGATACTACATTGTCGGAAGCGGTTAATCGGATTGAACGTGTCATTCGCACTTCATCGTTTTCGATTGGTAGGCGCCGCCTTCCACTCGATAGAACTGGATTACCAAAAACCAATGTTACTGTGCAATGTCGAGCAGGTTTGTAGCCTTCAGCACCGTTGAACATCAGTTGTTTTGTGTTTTGAGCGCGAATTGTACGTGTTGATTTAGGGCCTAATACGAATTGAATGGCGTCACCACAATTGGATTTACCAGATCCATTTGGCCCAGTGATGGCAGAAAAACCTCGATCGAGTGGTATTACAACCTCTCCGCGAAACGATTTGAAGTTCTCCATTTCAAGTGCTTTTAGAAACATCCCAATCCCTCTGCCAGATATTTCACTGACCTTAACTCGAACACCGTACGTCGAGAGGATTTAAACAATCGGTTGATTATACGTCCATGGCACACGTTTGAGAGCAGTAAAAATGGTGCCGTACTCAGACTACACCAGCCATTCTACACTCTTTACAACCGCCACCTTTGCAGTACGGGCAAGTTGCACGTACCCGCGGAGAGGTTCGTGTCCTGAATGGAACAAGGCTTGCATCTCTATCCAATAATCGACTTCTCTTCGCAACACCTTCCTTCGATGCTGCCATCGTCCTTGCTTTTTGATTGAAGACTTGTTGCATCCTCAATTCTTTCTCACGTTCCGACTCCAGTGATCTGTAATTCTCTTCAAATTCAGAGACATGATATTTGGGGCCCCTGAGAAGTAATGCGCCAACGATGGCCATGATGATTTGTAGTTGCCATGCAGAGAGAGGCAATGGAACCAAGTCGGAGAGTGTGTCTGAATTTGCGCCTGTAGGCAACAATTCGAACCGGTCGAGGATTGCCAAACCGAACAACATCGATCCTGATATCATCATGACTCGACGTATTCTTCGGGCAAGCTTAGGATTTGATGGCATTCTGAATCGACCTGCTGTAATAATCAACAAACCCCAACACAAGAGCATAATATCCGCAGTACCCCAAGTACCTGATTCTGAAAGACAAAAAGCACTACCAGTCTCCGAGATTTCTTTTTCCATTTCTGGAACAGTACAGCCAGGGTCTGCTAATCGAAGAACATCAAGTCTAGAATTAGGTGCCCCCTCAACCATATACGGAGCTACGGCCCCAAAGTGTACATTCGCAATTACAAAAACGAGTGTTAACAAGCCCATCAGACCGATTAACTTGCGCAACATATGCGAAGCCTAGAGACGGGAACAAATTAGAGTATCGCAGGAACAAACCGATGTTGTCAAGAACCACGACCACTAGGAACAAACGATGCCGCGAGTGCTCATCATCGGTACGGGCATCGCAGGACTATTTGCAGCATTACGACTCGCCAATGCTGGAATCATGGTTACTGTTCTTACCAAACAGCGTCCTAAGGACTCTTCAACAAATTGGGCTCAAGGTGGAATTGCAGCAATTCTTGATAAAACAAATGTCCAGGAAATCGAAGGACATGTCGCAGATACATTACGTGCAGGCGCTGGCATGTGCAACAAATCCGTTGTACAGATGGTTGTCGAAGAGGCTGGTGGCCGCATTCAAGATTTACTTGAAATTGGCGTCAACTTTGAGAAAACCATTGAAGGCGAATTCCAATTAGCACAAGAAGGTGGCCATTCATCTCGTCGTATACTACACGCTAAAGATGCTACTGGTAAAGAGATTGAACGTGCTCTAAACGATGCTGCACAACAACATCCGAATATTTTATTGAAGCCAAATACATTAGCAATTGACCTTATCCAAAAAGAACACAACGATCCCGCAAAAGGAATTTGTGGCGTTTGGGCATTAGACCAAGATTCTGGAAAGGTCGAGACGATTACTGGTGGTGCAGTTCTTCTTGCAACAGGTGGAGCTGGTCAACTATGGGATAAGACAACAAATCCCTCGGTTGCAACTGGAGATGGTGTCGCGATGGCCTATAGAACAGGTGCTTGCATTGAAGACATGGCGTATGTACAATTCCATCCAACCGCTTTGATGATGGAAGGTGAACGCCCATTTTTGATTACAGAAGCTCTTCGAGGAGAAGGGGCTGTACTTCTTGATCATGAAGGATACAGCAAATGGAGCAACAATAAACTGCAAGACCCAGCAACCCTCTCTTTCACACTTACTGCATCGAAACAAGGATCGATGGCAACAAGAGATATTGTTGCCAGAGCAATCGACCAAAGACTTGCTGAATCTGGAAAATCTCATGTTTGGCTTGTTACTGAACACTTAGACGGCGATAAATTGAGGAAACGATTCCCAATGATTGCTAAACGTCTGCAAACCTATGGATTAACACTTGGAACTGACCCATTACCAGTCGGGCCAGCAGCACACTACATGGTTGGCGGACTGAAAGTAGATATTCGGGGGAAAGTTTTCTTGGCCTCACAAAACGAAACGATACCTGGACTCTTTGCGATCGGTGAAGTGGCTTGTACAGGCATGCATGGTGCGAATAGACTTGCCTCGAATAGTTTACTTGAAGCAGTTGTTTTTGCTCATCAAACCTCAGAATATCTTATTGAAAACCCTCCGTCAGCAGAGCATCAAGTGTTGCCTGAGTGGAGATCTGAGGGATTAGACATGTTATCAGAGCATGGCCCAATTGCTCACGATCGAACTGCATTGAACCAAACGATGCGATTTGAAGTTGGTGTATCGAGAAAATATTCACGCCTTCAACGAGCCATTCGTCGCTTGACCCTCTTAGAACAAGAGATTGATGCTATTTGGAAAACAAGCATCCCTACTCGTGAAATTGTAGAACTTAGGAATATGGTTCTAGTTGGACGACTTGTAGCAGAGGATGCAAATCAACGAACTGAAAACAGAGGACTCCATTTCAATAAAGATCTTATCGTAACTGACGAATAAGAGAAGTCATGAGTTGATTTAGAGGAGTTGCAATACCTAATCGCTCCCCTCTCCTACAAATTTCAGCATTTAGGATTTCAATTTCTGTCGGCCTTCCTGCACGAACATCTTGTAGCATTGAACAATAATTTGAACCTGTTTGAATGAGAACTTCTCGCAATCGATTAACGAGATGTTCATCTGGTTCGAGTTGAATCCCCTCCATTCGTGCAATCGTTACCCCTTCAAGCATTAAAGCCACAACAGAATCGAATATTATTGGTTCGAGAAGAGCAGAATTTTCTTTCCCGATTACAGCTGCAACAGGGTTGATTGCAATATTTAGAAGCATTTTATCCCACAATGCAGCTCTTCCATCATCAACCCATAGGGGAGCTAATTCTGATTTATTCAACGTGGATAAAAGAGGTTTGAAATCTTCAAAAGAAAAAGGATGAATGAACGAACCAATCATGATTTGACCTTTACCAGCCCATTCAACATGGCCCGGTTTTGGCCTGTAGGCACCATGTGTTGTCGTTGCGGAAAGAACACGTTTTGCGCCGAAGGCATGAACCATCTTTTCTTCAAATCCCATCCCATTAGAAAGGGAAAAAGCGATTCCATCTGGTTTCAATAGGTTGCCACCAACTTCAAGAAACTCCATCTCCGTAGAAGGTTTTCCAGTGAAAATAACAACATCACAAGATGAATGAACTGAAGAAGGAAGAGGGTGCTCAGATGGAATCACATCCCATCTATTTCCCTCGATCTGGTCATCTTTTACCCCTGAAAGAGTTAATCCACTCACCATTAATTCTGCTGCATGAAGTCCTCTCCCATAAAGCAGAAGATCACAACTGGTTGAAGCAAGACACCCTGCAACAAGGGAACCAATTGAACCAGTTCCAATGATTGCGATTCGCATACTAATCCTCCACATAGCCACCGAAATGAACCATCACTGCTCCATCTTGATGAATTAATTGAACTGTACTAAGCGCACCTATTGGCACAGGGATATCGATGTCCGTCCACCCTTGGGGTAGAGCATCTGGTAAGGAAGAGAGATTCCACAAAGCATCCCCATTCGTCTCGTGACGTAGGAGAATGGATTCATTATTGCTGTTGTAAAGAGAGAAGACAACTCGTTCAGAAGTTAGTTCCAATGGAGCATCCCAAAGTCTCATGATTTGATCATCAATCCTTAGTATCAGATCAGGACCTTCCTGAATTTCGAATCTCGTTTGATTTAAGGTTTCGAGATTACAGTGGTAATAGTAAGTACTTGGTAATATGAGTTGCAGGGATTCATTTTCACCAATCAAAGGAATCTTATGACTAGGCCATAGATCCATATTCCAAGACCAGTTTGTTGTGTTTGAATGGCGAGGTGTACTGAGAAATTCATTACCTGTACATGAACTGGTATTTTCTCTGTAAAGCAAACCGGTATCGTTTTCAAACGGAGTACCCCATCCAAGTTCATTGGAGATCAACCAACCTGATTCGGAAGCGGAAACAACATGTGGCCATGTCTTATTGAACCCAACATTGAACACGTTTCCATCAAGTTCAACAACGCTCAATTCTGTTGTGAGAGAATGAGTTAGTGCGTAATCGTTACTCTCCAGGCATATCAATTCTGATTGTGGACCTACTTCTGTTTCCAAGCCCGCTTCACCATCAAACCAGAGATAGGACGCCCATTGGGCATCAAGATTCGGTAGTGAGGCAACTCCGCTCATGTCTTCAACAACGAAGACTGGTAGGCATGTGAGCACACCTGATTCAGTTCGAAGATAACTCCATTCAGAACCAACAGATGAATTCAGTTCAGGATAAAGCGTATGGGTTTCAATAAATTGCTCTTCGCCTAGAGTTAATTCAAGATTATACACAAGATATGTTGGCATAACAGACGAGTTCGGATAACTGAAGTTTAGTGTGATTGATAGCGACTCATCTGAAGCAAGAATACCTTCACAATTCGTAGACGCACAAGACAGTTCTGATGCCCAATCAGAACTTTCAGATGTAGAGAAAGAAATCGTATAGGTCTGCGCTATCATTGACGGATTAGTCAATTCGATGGTTTGTGTTGAATTCCAAAAACCTTCATCCAATTCAGCATAGCCTAGATCGCTGATTTTGTGTTTCAAATCTGAGTCCCACCGATCAACTGGTTCGACAGGGAATTCAGGAGGTATTGCAAATAAGAGCGCAACAAAAAGAATGATACCAAGGCTACGATGAGATTCTTCATCCAATGGAACATCTCCGTCAAGGAGAACTGGAATTCTTGGATCACCTCCAATAAACAATAACAGTGGAAGGACTACTGCAAGGATTGGTATCCAAATCGTGAATCCTTCAAACGCATTGAAGATGAAAAATCCTGCAGTGATGAGAATCATGAACATTAAAATTTGAGTGCCAGAGCTTCGGGCTTCGTATATGCCCATTCGTGAGACAAGTAATCTACCGCCTGGGAAAGTAGGTATTGGGAGTAGAAGAAGCCAACCAACTAATGTTAGGAATGCAGCTGCAAAAAGGAAGGGATGACTCCAATCTAAATGGATATCAAAGGATTGATTAAATCCAGAACCAAAGAGTTCAATCAAGAATGGAGCATTCAGCCTCATCGGTTCACTGGAAAGTGTAAATGGATCGGCGGAGAACATTATTCCTGTTGTCCAGAGGATGAATCCACTCAACAACATCACCAATGGGACACTGAGTGAAGCGTAGGCTAACGATTTACGATCTGGCCATGGACGGGCATCCATTCGTGGTAATGTGGGAATAAAGAAAACCCCAAATGGCCAGATAAAGTAGGATGCAGAAAGTCCAGAGAAGAGCCAGAGGAGGATCGATGGGTCTGGAATTGGCAAAATATGCCCGCTACGTACACCATAATGTGCTGAAACTCTCAACTGGACATACGAAGCAAGACCCAATGTCAAGATAATTGGTAAGACATAACCAATGAATGCATCAAGATAGATTGATTCAATGAACCAACCACCTTCTGGCCTGCCTGAGTCCATCCACCGAATACCAGAAAAAAGAACAGTAATTATCGAAGCAATCCACATGTATGTGTGAATTCTTTTTCCAGGAAACTGTCCATGAGGGAGTGGTAAGGCAGTAAGTTGGTTATGATCACCACGACGAAGACGTGCCATCCAGCCTAGTTTCTCAAGGTAGGCATTCAATTCAATTAATCGCTCGTCGAGATCTTCCGCTTCCACATCCCATGTTGGCCACAGACCACCGAGATGGGTTTTTACAGTCATGTATCGCCCGATAATGCTGGCAAGTAAATCACGTTGAGTCCACGTATTTTTATGAGCAGAAAGGGGTATCAAATCAGTATCTTTTGATTCAGACATACGATGAAACACCCCCCTTCTGGTCAATGCTGGTCATAACTCCCCAATCAATCATGCCCTTTAGACAGGCAAATGGAAGAATCACTTATTTTTGAATCGCTTCAAACGGAACGTTTCTTCTCGCTCCATTTCTTCAAGTCTGAGTTGAATGAAAACCTTGGCTTCTTCAAGTTCTGGAATCACCTTGAACTCGAGAGCGTTAACACGTCGCTTTGTTGCTTCAATCTCTTCAAGAAGTCGCTTGAGTGTTGCTTCCATTTCTGCTGCAGTAACAATCTTCTCGATCAATTCGCTGAATGTATCGCTTGCTTCATCAATGTAGGGGGATGAACCAATGAAACCAACACCACGTTCTGCAAATGTAGACTTCAGGTTTGTTCCGCTAACTGAAGGAACGACAACACCCATGATGTTTCTTCGTTCGACTTCAACTTCTGGATGTGCACTGTTTGCAATTGCTGCTGCACGAACTGCAAGACCGCCTTCAATTGCATTAGCAAGATCAATACGTTGTTTTGCAAGACGATATGCTTCAGTAAGTTCTTTCTTGGCTTCGATCATGACGGAGAGAAGTTGACGGAATTCATGGAAAAGACCATCTCGCTTCATTTTCAGAAGCTTGTACCCGTTTTTGGTCTGCTTGATGCGCCCCTTGAGTTTAATCAACTCACTTCGGGTTGGTTTAATGTCAAGCGCCATTTCTTCACCTCAGTATTCAGGAGCGGTTCTCAGGATGATACTTGTCAATCCAATCTTGGTCAAGACGTACGAGATACTTGGTGTCAATTTCAGACATAAGTTCCCAGCATAGGTCGAGAGTTTCTTCGATTGAACGATCTTCATCACGAGATTGGCGTAGGAAACGGTCTTCGAATACACCAGAGAAGTCAAGCAGTTGCTTGTCACGCTCATTCAATGCATCTTCACCAACAATGGCGACGAGACCACGAAGTTCACGGCCTTGAGCATATGCAGCATACATTTGGTCAGATACAGACTTGTGGTCTTCACGAGTGGTCTTTGCACCGATACAGGAACCCATCAATCGAGAAAGAGATGGAAGAACATTGATCGGCGGATAGATACCTTGCTGATGTAATTCACGAGAGATAACAATCTGTCCTTCAGTAATATATCCAGACAAATCAGGAATCGGGTGCGTAATATCGTCACCAGGCATTGTTAGAATTGGGAACTGAGTAATTGAACCCTTCTTACCCTTTACAATACCTGCACGCTCGTAAAGCATTGCAAGGTCAGTGTACATGTAACCAGGGTATCCACGTCGTCCAGGAACTTCTTCACGTGCTGCACCAATTTGACGAAGTGCATCACAGTAGTTTGTCATGTCAGTGTAGATAACAAGTACGTGGTAATCGTGTTCGAATGCCAAGTATTCAGCAGCAGTCAAAGCAAGACGTGGTGTAATAATTCTCTCAACAGCTGGATCGTCAGCAAGGTTGACGAACAATACCGCATTTTCGAGAGCACCAGTTCGTTCTAGGTCAGAACGGAAGAAGTTGTATTCTTCAGCTGTAATACCCATTGCGCAGAATACAACAATAAATTGTTCATCACTGCCTGGGAGCTTTGCTTGTCGAGCAATCTGTAGTGCGATATCGTTGTGTGGAAGACCAGAAGCCGAGAAAATTGGCAACTTTTGTCCACGAACGAGTGTCGTACAGCAGTCGATAGCCGAGATTCCTGTTTGAATGAAATCGTGAGGGCTTTGTCGGCTGAATGGGTTGATAGCAGCTCCGATAATGTCAGCATTTTCTTCTGCGACAATATCTGGACCACCGTCTCTTGGACGTCCTGCGCCATCGAGAATTCTTCCTACGAGATCAGTACTTACAGGGAGTTTGAAAACGTCTCCCATGAAAGTAACACCAGCAGTTCGGTCGATCTTTGCAGTTCCTTCGAATACTTGGACAATAACCAAATCGTCTGATGTATCAAGAACTTGTCCGTTCTTGATGCTTCCATCAGCAAGTCGTAGGCTGACAATTTCACCAAATGCTACTGGTTCAGTCTTGTTTAGGAACACAAGCGGCCCTTTTACGTCTGTAATGGTTCGATATTCTTTTCCTGTCATAATTTCACGTCCTCAGTTTTCCTCCACGGTGGCAGCGATTTCATCGACCATGTCTTTCACCATAGAATCGATTGTATCGACATAGCCCTTTTCGAATCGACCACGCATGAGCGCAGTACGAGCAGGTACGTTGACAACATCGTTGAGTTGTGCACCTGCTGCCATAGCATTCTTCGCAGCATCTTGGAAGCTGAGAATTGCTTTCGACATGGAGTATTGTAGGTTGATGTCACAGAATGCATCGACTTCGTGGAAACCGTTCTGTTGCAAGAAGTATTCACGAATCATACGTGCAACTTCGAGGGTCAGTTGTTGATCGACAGGCAATGCGTCGGAACCAACCAGTTGAACAATTTCTTGAAGTTCGGATTCAACTTGCAACAAACCACTGATTTGTGTTCGTACTTCTGGGAAATCTTGAGCAATGTTATCTCTGAACCATTGATTCAAACTTTGTGGGTACAAGGAGTACGAATTCAACCAGTTAATCGCAGGGAAGTGACGTTGTCGTGCAAGACCTGCATCCAATCCCCAGAATACCTTGACGATTCGAAGAGTTCCTTGTGAAACAGGTTCTGAAATATCTCCACCAGGTGGACTTACAGCACCGATAACGGTAACTGATCCGTCGTCACCATTCTTGGTTTCAACACGGCCAGCACGTTCGTAGAATTCTGCAATACGTGATGAAAGGTACGCAGGGTATCCTTCTTCACCAGGCATTTCTTCAAGACGGGAGGAAATCTCACGCATTGCTTCAGCCCAACGAGATGTTGAGTCAGCCATGAGTGCTACGTCGTATCCCATGTCACGGAAGTATTCCGCAATAGTAATCCCTGTGTAAACAGATGCTTCACGTGCAGCTACTGGCATGTTGGAAGTATTTGCAATCATGACAGTTCGGTTCATGAGAGGTTTTCCTGTGTTCGGATCAATCAAGTGAGGGAACTCGTCCAATACTTCAGTCATCTCATTTCCACGCTCACCGCATCCGATGTAAACAACAATTTGAGCATCGGAGTACTTTGCAAGAGATTGTTGTGTAACTGTCTTACCAGATCCGAAAGGACCAGGAATACCAGCCGCACCACCCTTTGCAAGTGGGAAGAGGAAGTCAAGAATACGCATACCTGTGACAAGAGGTGTGTCAGGTGCGTACTTTTGGCGGTACGGACGAGGTGTTCGTACAGGCCACTTTTGCATCATCTGAATCTCTCCACCATCTTCGAGAACACAAATGGTTTCTGTTACATTGAAGTCTCCAGACTTGATGTCTTTGACAACACCACTCATGGTTGGAGGAACCATAATCTTGTGAACGATGGTTTCAGTTTCTTGAACGTGCCCGATAACTTGACCACCTTCAACTGCAGCGCCCTTCTCGACAACTGGCTCAAAGGTCCACTTCTTTTCGAGGTCAAATGCATCAGCATCGACACCACGGGTGATGAAAACACCCATGACTTCTTCGAGGGTTGGAAGCGGTCGTTGAATTCCGTCATAAATCTGGGTTAGCAGACCTGGTCCGAGTGATACGGACAAGGTTTCTCCAGTGTTGATAACTGGTTCACCTGGTCGCATACCCGATGTATCTTCGTATACTTGGATAACAGCTTTGTCACCGTGTAATTCGATAACTTCTCCCATCAATCCTTCGTTGCCCACTCGGACAACGTCATACATTCCTGCGCTCATTCCCGTTGCGGTGACCACAGGTCCCGAAATTCGGTAAATTACTCCTTCATTACTCATGTTTATTTCCTCCATTTTGGAATATCATTTCCATAGGTCGACTCCAATTGCTCTTCGAATAGTTTCTCTGAGCGTGTTGTCTTCTTCCGTACCGATACCAAGAACGGTCGGAGAGACTGAACCAGAAATTTGCGTCCGCAAACGATCTGGCAAGGAAGCAAGAACCGCGGAGTCAACCACGACGATTCCTACATCCTTTGAATTGAGAAGATTACGGAAGACCTTGATACGTTCTTCTTCATCTTCTGGATTGAATAGTGTTGAGATACCAGCAAGCTGGAATCCTAAGGTAAATTCTGGTGAACCGACGACTGCAATTTCCATCATATCACCTCATATTACGTGTGCCTCGAGTAACTCGGGCGGTAGACCAGCCAGACGTCCACGGACAATCATTCGAAGGTCCGTAACTTCCTTGACTTTCATAGCAACATAATGAACAATAGGCAACGCAGATACTGGATGGAGGTAGCTCATCCTCTGCAGTTGTTGGTGTTCTCGTGCGTGAAGCCATGTGACAACGGCATCCAAGGAACGTTCCTTTTCTGCTGTTTCCAATGCTGATTCAAATGCCGCAATATCAAAGCGTGAATTACTTCGAAGAATATCTATCATCGCTTCTCTACCACCGTTTGCCACAGAGGATAATGCGCGCTTTGGCAACAAACGCCCTCCTGGCAACAGTTCATCGAGAAGATCGTTTCCTTCTATTCCGAAAGAAGATGCTTCGAGGACATTCAAGATATTTCGATGGTCGATCTCTGTTGAGAGAACATTACGCAAATACCTTGCATCATTACCACTGTTAGAAAGCGAAGCCATTGCAAATGAGAAGTAATGTCGGTCAAGAGCATCTTCGTATTGTGCAAGACTTGCAGTTTCTGGCAAACTTGTAAGTGCAGAACCGAATGATTTTCGGCGCATTTGCAATGCAGCAGATGCTAAATCATCCGCATTCTCCAAAATTTTAATCCATGGAGTATTGATTTCATTCAAATCGGGTAGGATGTCCTTACCGAGTTTTTCAGAGTCAATATCATTTGCAACTGCTCTTAATACTGCTTTAGCATTTTGGTATTCATATCGCCCAGTATAAATCTCCACGATCTTTCGTACTCTTCCGTTACAATATGATAGAATCTTTGACAATTCATTCTCAAGATTGTGCGTAAGTGCAGCTTCAACCAAATCGCCACCAGTATACTTAGAGGCGTAAAGATTGATTTCGTTTTGATACCCACTTTCCGCTACAGCATTTGTGAGTTGGTCGGGTGATTGATTGATCAATTGACGCAGTCGAGCTTTGTCCATTAATGCTTGACGACGAGCCTTGGCCCGTGCAGCAACATATGGTGTATTACCCGATAGCATCATTCATCCCTCATCCAAATAGTGTTTCGTTGATTGCAGCGCGTTCTTCGTTCCACGTTCTGTCGAGAAGTGTGTCGAATCGGAAGTCGAATGAAACTGACCCATCTGCAGCTTCCATCATGAAGCCACCAAGTCCGTCTATTTCGTCTCCAATGGTACGAGAACCTGCTTCTTTCTTCAATGCAGTCGCATCGACAGTAACTGGCCTTAGAACGAAATCCTTTCCAGAAATATCCCCTGCGTGCTTCAACAAAGACTTCAGTAGAGTCGCTCTTCCTTTCATTCCAGGATCGGCGAGTTGTGCTTTTGCAGCATCATATGTAGCATCCAAGACGCCACGACGTGCAATAAGCAATTCTT
>CAXDRT010000044.1:0-13434 GCA_963991835.1 uncultured euryarchaeote | reverse complement strand
GCAGCGTCAGATGTGTATAAGAGACAGTCGTGAACCCCATCTGCAGCCTTTCCAGTTCCGTTAGCCGCTGTATTGAACGGAGAAAGCCAAAGCGCTCCAACTCCTAATTCATCGAAATAACCGGATTCAATCATCTGGGTTACCCCAGCAAAGTCTCCACCTTGCCAATCAGCCCCTTGTGCTGCACCAACCATGGGTTCATCGTTCGATGTATTTCCATTGACAAATCGGTCGGTCATGACCATGTAGATGAGCGCATCTTGCCATTCGAAATCAGTACTCGGACCTGTCCAGAATGGCACGAGTAAGTCATAAGCAGGATTTCCATCAACATCGAAACCGTCGATGTTCAGCGTATGTTTACCATCGGCCAATCCACTTACATCATACGTCCACGTCATCTCTTGAGCATCCCAAACAGCACCAGCAATATCCGTTGGTGTACCATCAAAATCTGCACCTGATGAACCAGGATGATAGGTTACAACAAGCGATTGGTCAATCAATTCAGCAGCAAATTGGGAGCGTGTATGATCACGGACACGAACAAGGGAATTTTCAATATCACCACAATAGGAACGTTCTGGATTCATTGGATCAAAGATAAACTCTCCATCAACAAGGAATTTGTAGCAATACAGTCCTTCCTGTAGTTCAACATCAACTGTCCAAATCCCATTCTGTTCAGCCATTGGAATATTGTCGCTCCAATTCCATTCGCCAGCAACGAAGACCTCGCTTGCAAAGCCCTTGAACGAGAATGTGGTCATCGTCGAAGGAGTATGTCCAGAAGCCTCTGCATCGTTTGATGAGAGAGGAGAAAACACAACAAGGAGCATTATGAAGATCAAAAAACGGGCGACAAATTTCATTCGTTGCCCTCCTCTGGTTTCTTGAACAATGCATTTGCTGTATCGACCAAATCATCGATGTGTTTGCAAAGGAAAGAACGAACAAAATCGTTCGCTGGATTGTGGTAAGCCTCCATCGGCGCACAATGTTGTTGCAACTCACCCTTGTCAAGAATTGCAATACGATCGGCTAATGTCATGGCTTCGATTTGATCGTGTGTAACATAGATTGTCGTTGTTCCCAATTCATCGTGCAAGCGTCGAATCTCATTCCGCATCTGATGACGAAGTTCTGCATCGAGATTGGAAAGAGGTTCATCCATGAGCAGAACCTTTGGTCTTCGAACCAATGCTCGACCAAGTGCGACACGTTGGCGCTGACCTCCACTCAACTCCTTTGGCTTCTTGTCGAGATGATCATCCAATTCCAACAACTGTGCAATTTCCTTCACTCGCTTTGAGATTTCATTTCCATCCAATTTTTCAGTTCCCTTCATCATCCGTAAGCCGAATGAAAGATTGTCATGAATGGACATATGAGGATAAAGTGCATACGATTGAAAGACCATGCCTAGACCACGAGCCCCAGCAGGAAGATGATTCACTTTCATGCCATCAATGCGTATGTTGCCTCCAGTGACATCCTCAAGACCTGCAAGCATACGGAGTGTGGTTGACTTTCCACAGCCTGATGGACCGAGAAGAACTAAGAATTCCTTATCCTTGATATCCAATGTCAAGTTCTGGACCGCTTGAAATCCATCTTCGTACTGTTTGCTCACTTTTTCAAATTCTACGCTCACCATATTCTCACCCTTTGACGCCACCTGCCGATAAACCATCGATCAAAAATTTCTGGAAGAAGAGGAATAAGAGGGCAACTGGCAAACTGACCAACAAACTTGCAGCAGCGAAGTCGCCCCATGCTTGTCCAGTTGAAGAGATTAAAGAAGCCAATCCTACTGGAAGCGTGTACATATCGTTCGATGTATTGAAAGTTAATGCCAACAGATATTCATTCCAAGCAGCTAAGAAACTAAACAATGCTGTAACAGCAATCGCAGGAGTCGATAGAGGCAACACGACCTTGGTGAAAACTTGGAATTGGTTGCATCCATCAAGAGCTGCTGCCTCCTCAAGTTCACGCGGTATGGTATCAAAGAATCCTTTCAGCATCCAAACACAAAGAGGTAATGCCGTCACACAGTAAGCAAGAATAAGGCCCAAGTGTGAGTTCAATAGACCAAGTGTCTTCATGACCAAGAAATATGGAACGAGAATAATAATTCCAGGGAACATTTGCACTAGAAGGAACGAAAACATGGAGGCATCACGGCCAGTAAACTTGTAGCGACTAAACGCATATCCTGCAGGAATTGCAATGAACAAACCGAGAAGTGCAGTTCCAATGCTGACGATGAGAGAATTTCTAAACCATGTCCAGAAAGAATCTCCATTCAGAATCTTTGAGAAATGTTCCGTGGTAAACGAATCACCGATTTGTCCTCCGAGAGCATTGCCTTCCGAGAAGGCGATGTCAATGATCCAAATCAATGGAATAACGGTGATGGCGACGAAGTGAAGAAGTGTGATATGTGTTGAAGTTGCATGATAAATTTTGCTTAAGTTCGCATTTCGCATCAATCCGTACTCAATCGCTGAATCAGAAAGTTTTCTCGAGGTCCAAACTGTCACAGGTCGCCCAGATAGCCAGAAAAGCGTCAGGCCTGATGGAAGAAGACTCCAACAGTGTATCCAGATGTTGAAGATTGTAGGGTCTGTACGTAGGAGCCGATAAACAGCGATTCCAAGCAGTGCTGCACTCAAGACGAGAGAGATGTCCCTGCGTAACGTATCATTGACATTTGGAAGTGACGCACGAAGGGCCGCGAAAAGAAGGCAAGAGATTATTCCAAGGAGAAGTAGGTCCGATTCTGCCCGAAGATAATCCACAGTGAGGAGAAGGACATTCATAATGAATGCAGCAACAAGCCACCGTCGCAACATGACAATCTCCAATGGAACATACCACCAGCGCATATCATCAGAATTGGTCATCCTACCGCCTCCGTTGCATTGGTTTGCTTCATGTATCGCCAAGAGAATGCAAACAACATCAGGAAGATGATCACCGACCATGCTGCAGCAACGCCATATGCACCTTCACGGAAGGCTACGTCGTAGACATATGTGATCAGAATATCTGTCTGACCTGGCTCGCCAAAGTACAGATTTGGACCTCCATCAGTCATCAAATAAATGACGTTGAACATGTTGAAGGTCCAGATAAATCCGAGAAGCGTGAGCGGAATTAGCGCACTTCGCAGATTTGGCAACGTCAGATATCGGAACGCTGCCCACCCTATGACACCATCAATTTCAGCGGCCTCATACATGTTCTTTGGCAGTGATTGCAACGCACCACTGATGGACATCATCATGAAAGGAACGCCAAGCCAGATGTTGACGAGAATAACGATGATTTGTGCTCCTGTTGGATCTGAAAGGAAATCGATGTTGGTACCCAATAGGTCGTTTACAAAGCCATCAGGTTGGAACATACCTCTCCAAACGAGAACGGAAATGTAGGATGGAACTGCCCATGGAAGCAACAAAATCGTCCGATAAGCAACCTTCCCGCTAATTTGACTTCGATGTAACATAATCGCTAAGAACAATCCAATTCCAATATGGGCTGAAACATTGACTACGGTCCAAACAAGGGTGAACAGGGTCACTCGAAGGAATCCCTCCGAAGAAAAGACCTCCCAGAAGTTATCGAAACCAATGAAGGATTCATCACCCAATTGTGTTTGATTTGCATCGGTAAAGGCAAGCCAGAAACCATACAGAACAGGATAGAAGGTGAGAATTGCCAATGAGAGTAAGGCAGGTGCAACATAGAAATGCGCAAGTTTCGACTTTGTTCGACCAAGTGTTGTGTCCCTCCATTTTGCAAAACTAAGCAGTGCAATCAATGAAAGAACGATGGCTCCTAATGCGAACAGAACTGGAGATGTATCGCCTGCTCCAGGTCGCTCATCAGCAACACTCGTACTCGCATTTGTTGAATAGATTTTGACATCATCGCCGAACACTTCGATGAGGTGGTCTTTTTCAGGCACCATACCAGTAAGGTTGCATTGGATCGTTTCCATGGTCCCTAGGGCAATTCGTTGTTGGCCTACTTGGAGTAACTCATTGACTCCATCCGTACATGAGTCATAGCCGAGTAACGAACCATTGTTTGTCGATTCAATACGAATCTCGGTGTGTATCTGGCCATCAACAAACACATCGTAGGCTGTCGCATTGGTGGTTTCAAACTCGATGCTAATCGTACGGTATCCGTCAACGAGCGGGTAAGGATCTGAACGTGAAATCGAATCGATTTGCTCTTCAAGTTGCTGATTAGCACCCGACAACGCTTCTTCTGTGGAAGCAATTCCCGAATACGCCTGTTCAAAGGCAGTTGACAACGGATCGTAGACAAGGGACATGGCCCTTGTTGTTGGAGCAGGTGTGCCTTCTTTGGTTTGCTCGAGGAAACCTGAAAGAACTTCGTCTTCGATAATTTCTGAATCCGTTTCAAGTGCAACATGTGTGGGCATCGTATAGGTTTCAACTGCGAATTCTTTCTGAACGTCTTCGGATGAAAGCCAGAGTGCGAGTTCAGTTGCAGCAACCTTGTTTACGCTTTGCTTACTGACCGTCCACCCTTTGTAGGTCACAAGTGGTGACATTCGTTCCCCTGAACTTTCAACGAGTGGTAACAAGGTTTGACCGATGTTGAGGCGACTTGCTTCATAGGTCGCCCAATTCCAAGGTCCATCGAAAATCATCGCTGCTTTCGAAGAGATGAATTGATTCTTCATACCTTCAATTTGTGTCCCTGTTGCTACAACACTATGCTCCAATTCGAGGTCAAGCATCCATTGCATCGCTTGACTCGAACCATTGGAATCGAGGGTTGGCTCGCCGCCTTCATCAAAGAGAGAACCGCCAAATCCTTCCTGAATTGGGAACCACCAATATGCTGACTTAATTGGAATTGCAAGTCCTTGTACATCATTGTACGTTAGAGACTCTGCAGCTTGCAACAAATCTTGTTCAGTCCATGTTTCATCTGGATGGTCTAGACCTTGTGCATCAAACAACGCTTTGTTGAAAATGAGTGAGAGGCAATCCTGGCTTGCAGGTATGCCATACAGTGCATCACCATAACGCATCGCTTGCAATGCACGCTCTTCGAAGATAGCCCGGTCCTGTGGTGTTAAATGAGGTCGCAAATCTTCCAAGAGTGGGAAACCGTCGACACGTACCTCGCCAATTGCACCCAATTGATCACTGGATAAACGCATCAAATCTGGTGCTTGACCACCCTGGGCTGCCGTCATAAACAATTGATCTGCGTTACCAAATGGCACCATTGTAATCTCAACAGAAACATTAGGATTGTCTTGCTCAAAGTCCTTTACTGCATTTGTGAACACTTCTTCTTCCTTGCTTTCTGCTGCGAATGTGTGCCAAATATCGAGAGTAATTTCTCCAGATAATGATTGGCTACCATCGTTCTCTGCTGAATCATCCCCATCTAAGCAACCAGGTAAAAGGAAAAGTATTGACAAAAGGAGGGCGTAAATCCCATTACGAATTCGAGCCTCTTGTCGCTCATCCCCCATACAGACTCGTGGTTTATCATCCAATTAAACAAATCTCTTGACAAGGTAAAAATCGAGAGTTTAGTTTGAATGGAAAGCCAGAGGTAAACGTCCAATTTCCATCCATTCGAGATGCAGGAGTGTTTTCATCTCAGTTTTTGCAGCTTGTCGCCAACGTTTTCTCATCGTTCGCTCTGCAGCACGACTTGGTAATGGAGGGGGAGAAAAGTGAGTACATTCCGAGAAGGAATCAGGAATTGGAGAATCCTCCCACTCTACACCCCAAAGAATGAGCCAATCTGGAGGAGCGACACCGAAGTCAACACTTACCTCAGGATGATCGATTGCTGATTTGACTTGCTCAGGTGTGATCTCGCCAAGTGCCATTTGATGAATGGCCATAGCAGTTCTTCGAACTTGATTCCAAAGAAATGCTTCACCTATAATCTCGAATCCAACTGTCCTTCCTTCAACAATCCAAGGTTTACAAGAAAGAATCGTACGAATTGGATTCTTTCCAGGTTCAAGTCGTGCAAAATTAGTTGCATTATAGGTTCCTTCAAACAATGAAAGCCATTCAAAGAGAACTTCTCCTGGGTCTTTCCAGAATTCAATTCCTTCTAATCTGTAGCGATAGATTCGATGCAATGCAATTCTTGGATTCCAATCGAATCCAACTTCCCGCACATCTAGAAATGCTATATCATGTGGCAATAAATCATCAACTGCTCGGATAAATTTTCGAGGCGTAATACTCTTCCAGAGCTCGCTGGATATTCGCACTGTTCCACCATTCACTCTGACATGGACTCCAGCATCTGTTCGACTTGAAAGGACAAGATTGTGCTCTTCCTCAGTTTTTGATATCCAGCCAAGAGTCTGAAAAACCCGTACTAATTCACCTTGAACTGTTACAACATCAGGTTGAATTTGACTGCCATGATAGGAATCACCGAGATAGCCAATTCGAAAATGCAGACGTGTTTCTGCATCTGACATTGAGTTCGCCTCAGTCATCGCTTCCGAGAACTTCAATGGCTTCTTCAGGAGTGAATCCCAGTCCACCTACAGCCCAAATCAGGGCTTGCTTGAGCCAAGGTTGAATCGTCGGTGCTTTTCGTGAAGGGTCCATAACCTCAATCGCATCGACAAGATTGCGACTTGCTTGGTAAAGTGCATCATCAACTGGAATGTCTTCAATTTCGAGTTTCTTTGCATATCGTTGGAATTCTTTTACTGCGACAGGAACACGTCGGCATTCAAGAGCAAAGGAAGCAAAATCAGCGATATACTCGACATTTTCTTCGTCGAGTTGCATTGCTTTCTTGTAACACATCATGATCTTTCCACCTGGGACAACATCTTCTTGCTCTTGCATATTCAACATATTCGCAAATTCTGCGAATGTGTGTTGTAAGATTGCGTTATCACCATTAGAGCGTAGTTTAGACTCTAAGTTTTCAACTGCTCCTTTCAAATCACCTGAACGGAACAATTCTATTGCTTCAGCCATTATATCGTCACTCATCTTTCTCTCTCCAGTACCATGGACAAACCATTGGCTTTTGAATAAAGCGGTTCAGTCTTGTCCTTCATCTTGGGTCAAAATCTCGGCAAGATTGTCAAGTTTTGTCGATTGACTATGCTTTTTGTGCATTTCATTGAGTAATGTTTTGGTATCTTCCCAACCACGGATTTTATAGAAACAATGTTTTGGATCAGGACGGACTGTGCGTACTGTTCTTTGATAAAACAACATTGCAAAGAAGGAACGAATGAAACTCTTTCCAGCTTTTTCGACGCTTGTATCGCTTTCTTTTGAAGAAACGTTTGGAGATACTCCAACACTTCCGCCCACAGATTCTTCAATAATTCCAACACCTGAATCTGTAAGAATTGTCAATGTTGCATATCCCGTCATTGTACCGATTGGTGTTCGTTCAACCTGAACTTCAGAAATACGATCGAAAAGAATTCTGCGATGTGCACGGCTTAGCAGGAATGCATGCTTGAAGATAACAGCATTGCTTGTTATTGCATAATCAAAACTTCGCTGATAATAGAAAATAAGACCCCAGAAAGCGAGTGTTAAGGCGATTCCTGCAATAAGGAAATTATACTCAAATCCAAGGAATGGTTCAACATCTGTATCCGAGAACAAGTCACGAATCAATGCAATGAGTCCATCGATTTGAATGAGGACAGGAAGGAGGGTTGCAACAAGTAACCAAACAGTTACCCACTTACCTGATGTGGATGAATTTAACATTCGATTAAACCAAGTGATTGTAGCCATGACAAGAACAAATCCAAATGGTAATTTTGACCCACCGAGTTCCATGAGCCATACAATCGCCTTAGCGATTCCACCCGACTCATCATCCACCAGCATATCTGGTTTCCAGAAGATTATATGAACTCCAAAAACAAGTAATCCAAGCACATACATGTTGAGGAAACCAACACCGCTTGGTTGCTTTACGTGCAGCACTTCTTCGCCATCGATCAACTTGAAACGGTTTTTCATCGCTTCTTGATTATCAGCTTCAGATTTTTCATTTGAATCTGGTTGGACATTCTGCTCTTCTGTTGGCTCAGTATCTTCACTCATATCTATGCCTCAGGGTACTCTTACCCCACTGGGTCATAAGTCCTCCGCCATCTTTCGTATTGAATTGACAGAGTTGTTGTCAGTGAAGAAAGCCCCAACTGTGCTCAGCATTCCCTCTAACCCAGTCATAATCTGTTTTCAATCGAACTCCAAATTCATCACGAATATTCAGTTCTTTGACGACCAGTGGGTATTCATTATAGGTCAAATGAGACCAAACGCCACCCCTTGTAGGTTGATGAAAATCCCAATGAGCTCGTTCGACAGCTTGTGCTGAAATGTGGATTGAGGTCCTTCCATTCTTCAGATGGACATCGAAGTGTGGCAAGTTGTTTGATTGCTTTCCTTTCGTCACCGATACAATCTCAAATCGCTCACTGCGTTTGTTTTTCGCATCATGAAAGAGCCCCCCTTGGCTCAATGCAATATGTGAGATATCTCTTTTTTTCCATGCCCTCGAATCTCTGCTTAACATTGTAAGCGATGCGTGTGGAAGAAACCAGTCAAGATAAGATCCGTCAGAAAAGTGGAGCATTCCCCAATACCATGGGACACTAGGAGCTTGGACACATACCTTCTGAAAGTACGCAGTTCCACTTACAGATTCATCATCGATAACCCCTGATACTTTCGTTCCATGTAGGCGAAGAATGTCATAACCCATATTTGCAGCATAGGTTGCATTCGCTTGACGAGCAGTTGACATAGCAGGATTCCATGGTGTCAGATCTAATCGAACAGATTGAATTGGACTCTTATCGGAAAGAGTAAGATTAAGCCAAAATTTTGAACGATCTTCAAGCATACCCATTGAACAATCTGAGTCAAGAAGAGGAACCACTGCACCTCCACCCATAGCTGATTTCAATGAAGATGGCCAAGAAGGATGTGAAGCAGGAAGCACGATCATGTCACAGACTTTACTGATGATTTCGTCATGCATTTTTGAACCATCAAACCACCATGCGCAAACCATGCCATCCAATCGTATACCACCTTCTTTGTCAAAACCAGGCTTTCCTTTTGGATTCCAAGTTACATCATTAATTTGAACCACTTCATTGTCCTTCGTTGACCATAAGACCATCAATTGTTTACCTGGTTCAACATTTTCAGGATCATCGATCATGACAAGCCACCACCACCAATCCCAGGTCAGATGATGTAATGGAGGACGCTGTTGAAGTGTCCACATTGAAGAGAGATCTCCCTGAAATGAATCCATGAAACCACCTCATTCGATTTCTTTAGATTTGAATACAAGTTGCCCAATGAACCAAAAGAAAGCAGCCTGAGCGAGAAGAACGATCATTGAAACAATGATTGTTGGGTATGGACCCATGCCCAATCCAAGGTCGCTTTGAGCCCATTCGAGTGCATTATATCCAGGTAAAGATTCAGTTCCAGAGAAAAAGAAGGAAGTCCCGTCATTTGAACCGCCAGCCCAATATCCTGCCTGAGTGAACATATCCATATCTGGCCAAACCAGTAATGCTCCCGAATCGATGATACTCATTGACCAACCAACGACTGACATTCGCAAAAAGGTCGATTCGGGGACGCTCATTGAGAGAAGAGCCATTCCAAGTTCCCATGCTGCAATCGGCAATGCGAGAATAATACCGTATTTCCAAAGAACTCCGAGGAAAGAAAACAGCATGCCGTAGACGAGTGTTGCTAATAATGCAGCAATGAGAACGCTAAACCACACACCTAAATCTGAAAATCTGAAAAATTGATCACCAGGACCTAATAGACCCGATATGATTGCCATCAACAGACACATCACAAGCATGTATGGCCAGACAATCCCCAAGTATCCGAGCATACGATAGAGGAAAATCTCTCCACGAGCAATTGGCTTTGCAGTCATGTAATGCATCGTACCTGAAGTCATCTCGTCTCGAATAAGTCCAGTTGCTAAGAATAAGGGGATAAAAATACTCAATAGGAAAACGAAACCAAGTTTCCCGATAGCCAAGACGAATGCTCTGTGCTGGGCTTCTTTCCCGTATCGATCTTCATCTGGATCTTCATCAACCCCATAATCTGCATATATGTCGTATTCACCAGTCAGCGAATTGAACACGAGGAGAATGTTGCATGGTTTGCCATCATTATTGGTATCTTTTTGACTTTCGAGTAATTGACTTTCACGACAATCTCCATCATCGTCAATGCCAACAGAAACGCTACGAGCGTCCGAGTAATCCCAATCATAGTCATCCTCATTGATATACATTGAAGCAGGTTCAGGCTCAACAGGTGGATCTAATAATCCGGGGTGGGAAAATTCGTCAAACATATCGGTTCCTAATTTGAATTCTTGACCATCAACGTAACCATCACCATCTGTATCAAATGAATCACCATCATTGTCGATTGCTTCAATTTCAGTGTTCATCGCATCGATGTAGAACAGCAAAATAACCGAGATAGAAAGGAACCCTACGCCGAGGACAACCCACGTTGAAATACGTGTTCTGTATTGGCGCATTGTGAATTCTGCAATAGCTGTCGCCTTTCGGTCGAGAGCAGTCCAAATGGTTTCACCGCGCTCCTTAGCCATCAGCGAGAACCTCCTGTAAGATATCCAAGAATTGTTTGTAAATCATCGTCTGGATTGTTAATGATCATTACTTCATGACCATTATCGACAACAACCTTCGGTAAGTGCTTGTGGAATTCTCCAAGATGGTGTGTAAAAATTCGTAATTTCGTCGGAGTTGGAAATTGCAATCCATAAACTGAATCAAGATTGAGTACATCACGAGCAAGTGCTTTAGCATCCCCACAGTCAATCTCAATCGTGTGGGGAATATTGTCTAATTGTTCACGAATAGCATGAACGTTCCCAATAGCAAGTAATCGCCCTTGGTGTAGAATCACCATCTGTTCAGTGATACGTTCTATCTCAGAAAGAATATGACTGCTTAGTAAAACTGTGCGCCCCATCCTTCCAAGTTCACGAATAACGTTCATGATGGTCGTTCGAGCCAATGGATCACACCCTTGTAGAGGTTCATCAAGAATAATCAAATCTGGATCATTCACCAATGCATGGGCGATTTTAGCCCGCTGACGCATACCTTTGGAATAACGTCCAATCTTCTTGTGCATAACATCCGTTAATCCAACAAACTCCAAAACTCGTTCTGCCTCTAATTTCGCTTCATCGCGAGTTAGACCATGAAGACGTGCAAACGTCGTTACAAAATCAAAAGCGGTCATCCAATCATGAAGATTCTCATTTTCAGGAACATATCCAACACGAGCATACGGTGCAGGATTTTTCCATGGATTTGTTCCAAACAATCTCACTTCACCTTGAGATGCTTGGAGTTTACCCATGAGAAGTTTGAACAGAGTAGATTTCCCTGCACCATTCAATCCCAAGATTCCAGTAACACCTCCTGTCAATGCGAGAGAAACTCCCGCAAGTGCTTGGTACCTACCATATGTTTTCCCAACATTGTTGAGCATGACAACAGGTGCTTTGGGTTCAGGCACCCATTGTTGTTCTACAGCTTGGCCTGTCTGGCTTACATCAGGTATCATTCACGAGTCACCTCCATTGAAGATACACGAACAGAAAGAACATAGAGAGAAATTGCATTGAAGGCAAGAACGGAGACAAGTGACCAAACCCAAGGATGATCGTACATCATGTTTGCACCAATTAACGCCTGACCAACATGAGCGAGTGAATCATAAGGAGAAATCAAGTAGAGAATTGATTTGTCAAAAAGACCTTCGACAATCGCAGCAAGCGTCTTTGTTCCAAGTATAATCGCCAACAAAGCGATACCTGGGAAGAACTTACCACGAGATACACTCGACAGTGCTAAACCGATGCTCGTGTACGTGATAATCAGTAAAGCACCACAAAACAGAGTGGTCAAAAACATCGGAAATGTATCGATAATCCAAGACCAACCACGACCCATTGACAAGATATCTGCGAAGTAATACAGCATAAGTGTACCAAGAATAATCAGTGCTTGGATACTTGCAACTGCAAGATACTTCATCCCCACATAATCAAATCGATTTACGGGTCGAGAGAAATATAGCGCAGAAGTACCATTCGATCGATCCTCGGATATGACGCCACCGACAAGTAAGGCAGCAACTAATGGATAAAACAGCATATTACGAGGAAAGAAACCAAGAACGTGGGCGTACAGATTATTTCTGCCAACCCCCCATAGTTCATACAAAGCAGGCTCCCCTAGGATAGCAAAAAGAAGAGTTAGAGCAACGTCGGTCATCGAAGCAATGAATACGAAAATCAGAAACAGTTTGGTGGGAACACCCCAGGGACGATGCCCTTTACGAAAAATCCCCAAAAGGTGATGTCGGAAAATAGCCCAATTACGCATCCAGCGTGGATTGAGAGTGCCATTCCATGGTTTGTAGACCTGCTCAAAGACCTGACCTGTTTGTGTTGCTGGTCGAGCAACGGAGGCAACGGATTCGCTTTCAGAACCCCAAGCAGAATCCATTCTACTTTGCCCTGTCACAGGCGTTGATGCTTCAATTGGAACATCATCTTCGATCATGAACCTGAGCCTCCCATGTGTTCTGGAGCATCGACTCTACGAGCCTCAGCAGGTGAAGCAAGGAGATCTTCACTGGATTTCACACCATAACCAAATCGTTCCATGATGACGATAAACAAATCCTCCAATGAGGCTTCATATTCATGCATACGTCGGATTTGAGCACCGGTTTCTGCTGCGCATTTCAAAATTCGATGTGTTGTATTATCCCCTTCATGCTTAATCCGCATGATTCTACCTTCTCGCCGAACATCGAGCCCATCCTTACTCATGGCTTGTTCGAGTTCGTTCGCAGAACCCCATACATGAATCTCAATTTCCCGATCAATCGCTTTCAAATCTTCAATACGCCCTTGTGCCGCGAGTTTCCCTTTGTGAAGCAGGACCATGCTCTCGCAGACTCGCTCAACGTCTTCCATGAGATGGCTGGACATGAGTACTGAACGACCACCTGCATGAACCATGTTGTACAAGGTGGTCAGCATTGAATTACGTGCATCTGCATCAAGACCATTTGACGGTTCATCGGCAATAATGAGTTGAGGATCGTGAATGATTGCACATGCAAGTTTTGTGGCTTGTCGCATTCCCGTTGAATACGTATGAATCGGACGATAACGCAATTCTCCGAGCCCAACATATTCCATCGCTGTGTGCGCTCGAGCCATTGCAACGACAGGGTTCATTCCAAGTAATTCACCACTGTAACGCACTTGATGAATTGCATCCATGTTATTGTCTAAAGCCTC
>CAXDRT010000043.1:0-13638 GCA_963991835.1 uncultured euryarchaeote | reverse complement strand
AATAAAAGATGGGATGACTGCTCCACAAGCGCCACAATCTGCAGTTTCCTTAGCAACCTCTGCCTTTCGACGAGGGCGACGACGTGCTTTAGCTGGCTTCTTCGGTTCTTCTGATTCTGTTGGAAGCGGTTCTGAATCATCTTCAACGGAGAAATTATGCGAAGCCTCAGTAATCTCATTTCCTGCAAGTGAGCTGTCTGTTAAGCCCATGCCAACAACGACCTTGTCGCCAGGTAAGACACCATCTTCACCAGTGATTTCAAACAAGTCCTCTCTGATGTCTGCATCGCTTGCTGAGAGTGTATTCCAAGCATCGCCGTCTTTGTCGGTTCCATCATCCTTGAGAGATTTCATCGAGTCTTTAGCTGGTAAGAATGCGTCCAAATCATGACCTTCGAATGCTTCCTTTGCAGTCTTTAGGGTTGTAACAACCTTGTTCTGCATCTCTTCGATTTCTTCATCCGTCATGTCTTCCATGGATAGTTCATCCGCATATCGTCGATCGTATGCAGCTGTAACTTCTTCTTCAGCAGCAACAACATTCTCATCCCATTCATCTTCGAGATTTTCTTCATCATAACCAAATTCTTTGACTGCGGAAGCGAAATCTTCTGTTCCACTAACGATTTCATTTTCATCTTCCTCAGGTAATGAAACAAGTTCCTTTTCTTCAGGCACTTCTCGAACACGGCGTTCTCGGCGTTCAAAGTATGAGCTCACATCTTGTGCTGCTCCACAATATGCGCAATTTTCCATCAGATCAGGAATGGATTCACCACATTCAGAACATTCGTGGAACTGTGAACGAGCTTTTCGTAGATTGAATGAACAATGT
This sequence comes from uncultured euryarchaeote, assembly GCA_963991835.1. GTDB lineage: Archaea > Thermoplasmatota > Poseidoniia > Poseidoniales > Poseidoniaceae > MGIIa-L2. The sequence goes on along the minus strand of CAXDRT010000043.1, from coordinate 12,803 downwards.
GGGCAACGGTTTTCATCACCTTCAAGCTCACCATCACAAGCAGGACAATAATTGAAAATATCTCGCTCAACTTCGTCCTCTCTATCTCGTGTTAGAAGGACTGCACCCACTAAGAATCCGATGAGTACCAGTGCTCCAATAAACATTAGAATTGCAGTTCCTGTACCACTATTTTCAGCATTTGCACTACCGCCATTCTCTGTGAAGGCTGTTGAATAAGAACGCTCGAAGGTCGTTGTCATTGTAGAAGAGGGAGAGTGGACGAGTTGAATCGTTGTCAACTTCCCTGATGCTTTGAAGGTACATGATACGTCTGCTCTATCACCTGGATTCTCAATAACAATCTCAGATACGGACCATGTGACTTGGCTATTCTTGCATGTAATGGAAACATCGCCAGACCCTCGAGTTGATTTCAACGAAAGACTGAGCGTATATTCTTCACCTGAGTCAAGTGGGAAACTCGCTGGCTCTCCATCCTTGTCAACCAATACCTGTGTATCTTCATCCCATTCAAGTTGTAGATTTGCTTCAACAAGGACTGAGCCAGATGCACGACTGTTGGTTGGATTTCGATCGTAGGAATTGGTTGCTGGTTGCCATTGGACATCGAGTTCTGCGGTGTGCGCCCCTAGAGATGTTGACAATGAAACGGTGTAGGTGTAACTACTACCTGATTGCAAAGTGATAAGACCTGATTGGAAGGATTGCCCTTCCCAAGTGTAGAGGAAATTACCATTCACAGAAATATCTCCAGTATTTGTCGCAGTCATTGACCAATCAAGTGGCAAACCTGCTGATACTGATGTCAAATTTGGTAAAGCAAGTGGATCGACGTACACGTCTGGTATCTCTGGAAGTGTAAAGGTTGCAATATTATCGTCATTGTCTGTACTCTCTTGCTCAAATCCACCCGTCTGGAAAGGGTCAATGCGGGCAATCAGTGAATATTGGCCATTACTCAAACCTGCAATGTTGGAACTTTCGATTGAGGTTGTCCATGCGTGTTGAGAATATCCTGTTCCGAAAACACTCACAGAAAACGGCTGAAGGGAACGGACAATTGATGCCCCCTCACGTAATTCTATGACCATTGGAACCTCAAGCGTGCCATCCCCTGACTCTCTTGCAATTGTACCAGAAACAGCCCATGGGCCCGTTAAGGAACCAACTGTTGGTTCGATAAGTATCTCTCCTACGTGGGACAGGTCCATTCTCGGTTCAATAACAAAGGAGACCGTTTCGTCTTTCCCTTGTTCAGTGGCTTCCAGCACTTCATCTCGACAATCTGGAGTTAAAATGAGATCGTAGGAGCCCGTGATAGGAGCACTAAACGTCGTGTTGACCCAAACTGATTCGCTGGCGTTAATCGCTGGGGTTTGAAGTTCTACATCAGCTATTGCCCCAGGATAATTTATGCCAAGATAGGATGACTGTGCATCGACTGAACCAATATTCGTCACCTTCGCACTCAGAGAAATCGTGTCACCAGAATGAAGCCCTGTACTCGGGCTGAGTACTGTTTCGGTTACTCTAAGATTTGGTAATCCTTGAACTGTAAAGGAATGGTAAAATTCCACTTCAGGTTGACCATTGTAGGAATATGTGACCCAGAGTTTGTTTTCACCCTCAATCAGATTATCCCATTGTGCCGTTACTGTTTCAAAGCTGTCAGCATCGATGGTAATGGTGCTTGTAATGATCCGATTATTGGTGGATATTCCGTTGCGATAAAAGGAATATTGTACATCAAAAGCAGTTTGTGAATTCGTATTCTGAAGCGTTAGTGAACCTTCAATCGAGCCCCCTGCAGAGGGGTTCGCAGGCATGATGCTGAGAGTGGAATCTGAGGCTTGAATGCCCCCGCTGTCGTATGAACTTACAGAGGTTGGAGTCAATGAAGTCATCATCAACAAAACACAGAAGACTACATACGCCCTTCTTGCCATGCTTTTCCCACGACATGCAAAGCACTTGAACCCATCTCATAAGAACGCAAAAAGTTGACAAAAAAACCCCTGCGAGAAGGGGAGATTTGAAGGGAGGTCGCATCTGTAGGATAAGCATGGGAGGTAGAGCGGTTGCAGTCGGCATCATTTCCCTTCTGCTCATTTCCATTCTTCCAATTGATTTCCACAACGAATTGCATCTTGAAGAAGAACAGGTCATACACTCTTCCTCAGCAGCGATCATCGCGTTTTCCAATGGTCCAGTCCAATCCGAATCAGTAACAGGATTGAAGACTGTTACACTGAGTATCTCGGGCACAGGAACAATCGATTCCATTTTGGTTGAGATTGCATTACAAGGAGGATCTTATTCTACGCTTACAAACCTCACAGGCTCGCCTTGGCTGTTTAATTTCGATTCAACATCAGTTGTGAATGGGACGTACACAATGCGAGCAACTGGGTGGGATACTGACGTTGATGACTCTACTGTTGCCACAACAGGAGAATTTACAATCGACAATCACGTTCCAGACATCACAGCATTCACTGTACTCTCTCCAGATGTTGGAACTGGAGCAAGTAGTACCGATAGGGCATGGTTTGGGATTGATGAATCAGGCACCTTAGAATTTAGATACGGTGTTTCTGATGATGATTTCGATCGAGCAACCTTGCAAAACGTCCCAGGACCAGGAGCACCATCCACTGATGGACCTTCCAGTCTCGCATACGGCTGGGACTGGTCGACTGGGAGTTTTTCCGAGGGAACTTGGAACCCTCGACTTACTGTTTACGATGATTCTGGATTGAGTAACACTTCGACGTTGTTCATGGGCATTGACCGAACTGGACCTACCATGTCCTCGATTGTAGTCGGGAGTGGAGCCACATGGCAATCCTCTACAGACGTTGAACTATCAGGCATCTTAGATGGAGCAAATGATGGAACTGGATCAGGTGTCGATATTGTTGAATTAAAAATTGATTCTGGAACATGGTCCACCATTGCCACAAATACACATACAATAACCGTAGAAGAAGGAAATCATACTCTTGAATTACGAGCAACTGACAACGTAGGAAATGTTGGAAACATAATCACAGCGACTGTGCAAGTCGATACCACCATCCCTGAAATGGTAGGTTGGACTGTTGATCCCCTGACTACAGATTTGATTGGACAGGCAAACATTTCTTTTGCAGCATATGATTTACTCTCTGGTATTGATGACAGTGAGATCTCATTGCAATATGGATTTGACCTCAATGGCGTAGGCTTGACCCCAGACCTCTCGGGCCAGTGGCTCGAAGTTCCAGGTTCTGGTCTTGACCGTGATCTTGCACTTGCAAACTGGGCTACAAAGTCCCGCCAATACCTCATGCTAAGAGCAACGATTGTCGATGAAGCAGGGAACAGCGAGACTACAGAGCCAAGGGCCTTCCAAGTCATGCCTGGTCTCGATATCTATTGGAACATAACCGAAACAGATGTTGACCGACTTGTTGTTCGACCTGGAGAGACGTTTGGCAACATTACAATCTCTGGTGAAATTCGCTCCAACAAGATCTATCCTGGTCCTGTCGCAGTTAGTTTAGAGGCTGCTCCTGCTGATCGTAGTGCAACAACGGAATGGACTGTTATGCAAATTCAAACCCTTCCAGCAGGTTCTTTGGGTACTGGTGTTGTCTCCTTAACATGGAATTATACTGTTCCAAATACAGGGCAATATGACCTACGGTTACGCATTGATCCTTCAAATCTCATCGATGAAAACAGTGAGATTAACAACGATCATTACATGGTTGTAACAGGTGCTGACATTTCATCTCCAGGCCTTGTTCCTTCATTTGCACCTACTATGATTGCACTTCTTTGTGCAGGCTTTGTTGTTGCGTGGCTCCAACAGCGGGATTGAAAAACATCGGCCTGTGCGTGGTAAGTATGCGACAAGGGCTCCCCCGTATTCCAAAGGACAGAATTGCTGTTCTCATCGGTTCGAAGGGTACGACTGCAAAGTCTCTGAGAAATGCATCAGGAGCCAAAGAATTCCACATTGATTCTGAAACAGGAGATGTTGAGGTCGTTTGGGGAGAACCTGGTTCCTATGACCCAATTAAAGCCCTCAAATTCCCTGATGTTATCAAAGCGATTGGAAGAGGTATGGCTCCAAAAGCAGCAATTCGATTACTCGAAGATGAGAATTTCTTTGAGATGGTAGATTTGAAAGATTTTGTTGGTAAGCGATCGCATCAACAACGAAGAATTCGTGCTCGAATCATCGGAAGTCAGGGCAAGGTCCGCAGATTGATTGAAAATTTAACCGATGTCGAAATTACGATTTACAAGTCAACTGTTGTCCTAGTCGGAGATGCAGAAGGTATTGGACTTGCTCGACAGGCTGTTGAAATGCTTGCAGGTGGCTCGGAGCATGGAACTGTTCTTTCCTTCCTTGAACGACGTAGAAAGCGAATGAAATTCGACAACCGTTCATTGGATTATATCGAAGCTAAAGAAGACAGTGAAGATCGTCCAGTTGGGTTCGATGGACTTGTTCCAGGCCTAGCAGATGTGAGTGAACGACGAGGCCGTAAACTCAAAGCGAGTCAAGTTGATCCTGATGATGGGGAAGCCGTTGACGATATGATGGAAATGGCTGAAGATGAACACATTGTTTGGGAAGAAGAATGAATCATTCTTCCTCCATTCGGTGAACGTGTGATAAATCCATTTCTAAGACATCATACATTGCATCTGCAAGAGTGATATCAATACCATTTTTATTCGCCCACTCAACCAACCTCGTAACATCTCGAACAAGGAATTCCTTGGCTTTTGGATGGTGTTGGATAACGCCCTGGCCAACATCAATCACGATTGGCCCCCCGTCATGCCAGAGGATGTTGTAAGGCGAAAAATCACCATGAACCAAATCGGCTTTTTGCCAAGAAACAGCCAAGAACTCCAGCATTTCATCAAACACTGGTTGAGGGTCTTCGATACGAACATCTCGTAGTTTGGGTGAGGGTTGTATTTCACTACCAAGATATTCCATAATCAGGATGTTTTTTTGAATAGCAATAGGACGTGGAACAGGCAATCCCCAACGATGTAAACGTGTCAGATTTCGATGCTCTTTTCGAACCCAAATATCGACAAGATCGCGATGACGTCGACGGAGTCCTCCGAAACGTGGATCCCCCTCAATGTATTGCATCAAATTCTTGAACACGGCATTTGATGTATGAAATATTTTCACTGCAACGGATTGACCGTTATGATCTGTTCCGTGAAAGACGTGCGCTTCTTTTCCTCGAGCAATTGGGAAATCGAGTGTATCTAATATTCCTGAATTCATCATTTTGTAAAGCGACATCAGTGTGAGTCTGTCAAAGACTTGATCGAAGGTTCTTCTGTCGACCCAATCGTACGAACCAGTGCCCATTGCACCTTGAATCCGATTTTCGATTTTCTTGAACATACGCTTGTTTCGTTCATCTTTCATCCAATTGAACGAACTGTCCTTTCCTGCAAGACCTTCAACAAACTTGGATGCATGTTCCTCATCAAAATCAGCATCAGCCTGATCATCAAGGGACATTGGTCGTTTGTTGCGCTTCTTACGTGTTTTACGACGCTGGCGCGTTCGCTCACTGAGCTCATCCCAATCATCATTTGAACGAGACATGGTGTACCCTTCCTGTTGTGAGTATGTTAAGGAGGAACATCAATCCTCCGATGATTAAGCAAACAATGCGTCGATATCATCGTCGTCATCGTCGTCATCATCAAGCGGTTCTGGTTCGACAGATTCTGCAGATTCTGCGACTGCCTCTTCAACGACTTCTTCAACCGAATCATCGCTTCCAAACAAATCGTCGTCATCGTCGTCGTCGTCTCCACCAAACAAGTCATCATCGTCTTCTTCAGCAGTTTCTGGAGCATCTGAAATACCGAACAAGTCGTCATCATCGTCATCATCGTCGACACGATCGTTCATACCGAACATGTCAACAACTTCAGGGAGGACTTGTTTTCTTGACAAATACATAGCCTGAGTCTTTGTATAACGATGCTTTACATCCGCTTTAGAATCTTGGAAATCCCATGGCCAGACAATGATAAGATCGCCTTCACGAACCCATTGTCGACGACGCATTTTACCAGGTATACGTGCCATACGGGTTTCCCCATCAGCACACAAAACAGTAACACGACGACCGCCTAGAATCTCTTCGGCAAGAGCAAACATTTCGCCCTTGAATCCAAACTCTCCGCGCTTCTTTCCACCATTGGGAAGTTTAACACGGATCTTTCCTGGAGAGCCCTCTGGATTCTCCAGACGAGCGAGTTCTTCTACGTCCACTTTTTCTTCATGACGTCGTCCCATTGAGGCTCACCATGTAAACGGAGAGGTCAACCCCTCTTGAAGGCACCCTCTTCAACCGAGGGATTGGGCTGCATCACGGCAGAGGTCGATTAACTCTCCACCGAGCAATCCAAAGGCAACTGTTCCTAATGCACAGATTGCGATGGCAAGTCGAATTGAAACTCCTGAGGGTAGAGGACCTTGTCGGCCTTCTTCAGGCTCATGGAAGTACATGACAACACCAACACGCAGGTAGTAGAACATCGAAATTGCGCTGTTCAGAACCATGAGGAGTGCAAGCCACCAAACCCAATGAGCGTCCAGAAGTGAATCTAGAGATCCTGTTCCTGTAGCAACCTCAACAATTCCCATGATGACCAAAAGTTTGGAGAGGAATCCAGCCATTGGTGGAACCCCTGCGAGAGAGATCATGAACAAGAACATAGCAACTGCAAGCAATGGTTCTCGCTTTCCAAGACCAGATAGGGAAGACAGACGAGATGCACCACCTTCCATTTCGAGTAATCCCAGTACAAGGAAGGCTCCAAGTTTGAAGAAGACAAGAACGACCATGTGGAAGAGAAGTGCTGCGACGACGACGTCTTTTGCGTTACCTGAGTTTTCAACCAAGCCCCAATTCCATGCACCAATTGCAGTCAATGCTGCGAGCATGTATCCTGCATGAGCAACGGAAGAGTAAGCCAGCATACGCTTTGGATTTTCACTGCCGAGGGCTGCGATATTACCCCAAGTCATGGTTACTGCGGCCATAACACCGAGTAAACCAATCCAAACAGCGGAGCCGTCTTCAGTTGCATCAGGGATGGTAATCAACAAGAGAACACGCATAAGTCCGAGCATTCCCATTGCTTTACTGGCTGTTGCAAGGACACCTGCAACTGGACTGTTCGCTCCAGAATAAGCGTCTGGAGCTGCGAAGTGGAATGGTGCTGCACTGATCTTGAATGCAAATCCAACGAGAACAAATCCAAGCGCCATCATACTCAGCGAATTTGCTCCATCAGAAGCCCATGTTGCTGCAAGAACATCGAATTGTAATGAACCCGCCCAGAGATAGAGCATTGAAAGACCATAGAGACCTACAGCGGATGCGACTGATCCAACGATGAAGTATTTGGCACCACCTTCCGAACCTGCTCGAGTTTCCTTATGGAAGGCAACCAGAACATATGTTGAGAACGATGCAAGTTCAAGTCCAATGAAAAGAACGAACATGTCTTGAGCAAGTGCAACAACGCTCATTCCTAGTGCAGATGTGAGCATCAGGATGTAGAAGTCGGCTTGTCTTCGGTTGTTAAAGAGCACATCAATATCATCACTCTTGATAGATCCGATTGGAAGTCTGTCGAGCGATGCAAGAGCTGCAAGTAAAAGTGCGGCGAAGAAGATACCCTCGAATAGACGGGAGAACAAATTCACTTTGAGAATCTCATAGCCGAATTCGCTCGTTACTTCTTCACTGACGGAACTTGAGTCAAGAAGATACCAAATAACCTGAATGAGAGCAATCAGCATAGTCAATACCGCTATGAGGCCTGGCAAGCGAGGAGAAGAGACTGCCTTGTATCGAGTACCACCAAGGAACCAAGGGAGTTCAATCTGGGTTCCAGGGATACGGAATTTACCATTTCCAAGATTTGGAACGATCATGATCAGAAGCAGACCAACGAAGACTGTGAGTTCAGGACCCAGCGTTTGGAGCAAATCCATGTCAAACGTATTAGTAGTCACTTCATTCACCAAACCCTAAACGAAGCATTGTCATAGCATTCTGAGTCCATATATCCATCATGTCAAGGAAAATCCATGGCATGATTCCGAAGAGAATTGTAAATCCTGCGAGGAGAAGCATTGCAAACTTCTCTGAATTATCAATATCTGGAACTGGTTCACCATGCAGACTTTCTGGAGGTTGAGTTTCATCTCCACCTTCGAAGATGGTTCGTTGCATCGACCAGAGGTAGTATGCTGCAGTAAGAGCAAGAACAAGACCTGGTAAGAGGATCCACCATCCATAGGCATCCCAGTAAGCAATCATGAGCATCAATTCAGCAACGAATCCAGCAAGGAGTGGAAGACCAAGAGAAGCCATCCATCCAAACATCATGCTCGTTGCAAGCCAAGGGGAATGTTTTGCCATTCCACGCATTGCACCAATTTCCATGCTGTGATAGTGGTGCTTGAATGCCCCACAAACTGCGAAGAGCATTGGGCTGATGATTCCGTGAGCGAACATCATGAAGAGAGCTGCTGCCCATCCAAGAGGTTGCATACTTGCGATACCAAGAAGGATAACTCCCATGTGTGAAACCGAGGAATATGCAACCATCTTCTTGAGGTTGGTTTGGCCAAGACAAACGATTGCACCCCATACGAGGGAGACTAAACCGATCAGCATGATGATGAATCTAAATTCTTCAAGCGCATGAGGGAAGAGAGAGATTGGAAGTCTAAACATTCCGTAAGCACCCATCTTCAACATAACACCAGCAAGCAGCATTGAACCACCTGTAGGCGCTTGTACGTGAGCATCGGGCAACCAAGTGTGGAATGGTGCAGCTGGGAGTTTCACAAGGAATCCAAGCATGAGCATAATGAAGAGTGCTTTCTGAACTTCAAGACCAAGCCAGACACCGCTGTGGTTTGCTCCATTTGCTTTATTAACCATATCTTCCATTGAGAAGGTTTGTGTATCCATGAGGAAATACATAGTGAACAAACCAAGAAGCATGACAACGGATGCTGTGAAGGTGTAGATGAAGAACTTCTGAGCAGCATACTTTCTGTCCTTACCGCCCCACTTGAGAATAAGGAAGAACATTGGAATCAATGTCAATTCCCAGAACACGTAGAACATGAACAAGTCAAGTGCAACAAAGACACCGATAAGTGCGCCACCCATCATGAGGATGAGCGGGAAGTAGGTTGCTCCTGCCTTTTCGTTCCATGTAGCGATGATCGTAATTGGTAAGAGCAGTGTTGTCAGCCAAACCATAGGGAAGGACAGACCGTCGACACCGACACTCCAATTGATTCCGAGCGGTTCAATCCAGACATACGTTTCTTTGAATTCATAGTTATTGAAAGCGATACCCTCCCAATTGACGTCATCAATTTGACCGAGGAACATGAGCATTGCAATCGCAAACATTACGAGTGTAATTCCAAGACTTGCCATTCGAATAGATGAGTCAAACTTTCTTCGTGACTCTTCTGAAAGGCGAGAGGTCAACATCAGAAGGAAGATGCTTGCCATAATTGGCAGAACGACCAAGAGAGAGAGGTAATCCATCTTCAAAGCATCACCTCCAACATTGCATAGATGACAAGGACACCTAATGCCGCCATCATGATGTAATCACGAGCAGAACCTGTTGTAAGTTTACGAACGCTGAGTGAAATCTTCTGAGATGAACGTTCGATGGTCTTGATTGTTCCATCGATGACCTTACGATCAAAGGTTGCACTGAGAACTGCAAATCCTGCAATGATTTTGAGCATTGCAGTATCATACCACTTGTCGAAGTAAAGGCGTTCCTTGAGTGCAACTGATAAGCCTGAATCGGCCCAAGCGCTGTTGTCGAAACCACGCTTCTCATTTACACGAGCAGAGAGATTGATGATCGGTTGCATCCATCCCTTAGCTTTCTCACCTTCTTTGAGTGCTCCACCATACAACGCCATTGCAAGACCAGGTCCAACGATGGCTCCGATGAAGATTGCAACATAGGTCAGAACGAAGAAGTATGCATCAGGGTTGAGGAAGACGTGTTCAAATTCGTAAATCAGACCATCGACTAATCCCTTGTCACTGAAGAAGGCATAGCCAGTTTCACTTGACCAGTGAGTAAACATCATTCCTGCAAGAATGACGCTTGAGAGCGTAACGAATGTCAATGTAACCAATGGAATTGGAATCCATGGTGTTTGTTCATGAACGTGTTCTGCGACTTCTGTCTTTGGTTTTCCTGCAAAGGTCTTGAGCCACATTCTCGACATATAGAAACCAGTCATTGCTGCTCCAAGAAGGACACAGAAAGCAGGGAAAAGGAACAGTGGTTCCTCGCGAGCAACTCTCCAAGCATTAGCGATGATGCCTTCTTTGGACCAGAATCCACCAATCAATGGTAGACCCATAATCGAAGCAGAACCTACAAGCATTGCTGTAGCGGTAATTGGCATCTTGGATGCAAGACCACCCATGTTCGACATGGACTGAGCATCGAATTCATCGTGATGATCGTCGTGATGGTCGTCTCCATGGTCATCTCCATGGTCGTCATGATGATGGACGTCGTGATGTGCATGATGCATTTCGTGAATAACTGAACCACTTGCCATGAACAGCATTCCTTTTGCCATTGCGTGGTTGAAGAGATGGAATAGTGCTGCTCCAAAAGCAACGATGGCATAGTCTTCCATTCCTGGCGTGTTGGCGAGCCATAACGCTGCACCAAGCCCAGTGAAGATGTATGCGAGTTGACTCATCGTAGAATACGCGAGGACTTTCTTCAAGTCATCTTGAACAAAGGCAATTGCAGCAGCCATGACAGCTGTAATACCTCCGATTGCTGCGATAATGAATGCCAGATCAACCAGTTCTCCGGCCATTGATGGAGCACCAAAGAATGGGAACATACGGGCTACAAGATACAATCCTGCGTTGACCATGGTTGCTGCGTGAATAAGAGCGGAAACTGGTGTTGGCCCTTCCATTGCGTCTGGAAGCCAAACGTGGAGTGGGAATTGTGCAGATTTACCAACTGCACCAATGAACATCATTCCAAGTGCCATTTGTAATTCGCCTGCGTCAACTAATGCAATGTTATCGGGGTTGAATACGACTGAGTAGTCGAGGGAGCCAAACAGATTCCAAAGCATAACCAATCCAATGACGAGGAAAACGTCACCAACACGTGTGGTCAAAAACGCCTTCTTTGCGGCATAGGCCGCACTTGGCTTCTCGTAATAGAATCCGATGAGAAGATAAGAACAGAGACCCATCAATTCCCAGAAGATGAATAACCAAAGGAATGAATCAGCAAGAACCATACCGAGCATACCTGAACAGAAGAGGACGAATTCTGCATAGAAACGATGGTTTCTGTTGTCGTTTACTGGATCTGTATTCATGTATCCAATACTGAATATGTTGATGAGCATACAGAGGAAAGATGCAACAAACAGAAGCAGAACTGTAACGTGGTCGATGTAAATTCCAATGCCTAAGACCTGCTTCTCGATGGTTAATCCATCTGCTCCAATCCATCCGAAGGTAAGCCAATCGCCAATGTAGTATTCACCTGTTGAACTTCCAATGAATTCCATAATGAGAAGCAATGAGAGAATGAAACTTGCAACCATAATTGGCAAAGCGATGAGTCCGCCTTCTTTTGCGGACTTCACCCATGTCTCGTTTCCATTGAACAAACGTCCAAGGAAGAGAATGACTGGGAATGCGAGCATCGGTAAGAGAACGATGAAAATCGCATATTCGATTATTCCTGTTTCAATGAGGGTCGCTTCTGCAGTACTGGCCATCATATCACCTCAGTGCTTCAATAAGTTGACATCATCAAGAGAGATGGATTCGTGTTGACCATACATTGCAAGGAAGATTGCAAGACCAATTGCAACCTCAGAGGCTGCAATGGCGATTGCAAAGATGGCGTAAACCCATCCATTAGCATCTCCATGCTGAATGGCCGCTGCAACGAATTGCAGGTTGGCGGCGTTAAGTATCAATTCAAGGCACATCAGAACGACGATGGCATTCTTACGAGTAAAAGCGCCCCATAGTCCAATTGTGAACAACAAAGCGGAAAGTACGCTTACCCAAGCTGGATCTATCATACGTCTTCACCTCTCTGTTCCCACTCAAGATTTTCACGGCGTTCATCACGAACGAGGTAAGCAGCACCCATCATGGCCATTGCCATGAGGATACCAAGAACTAACAGAGGAAGTGCCCAATCATCGAGCAATTTATCCGCAAGATCATTTGTTGTAATCTCTTTAGAAGGTTCAGAATCCCAAACAGTGGAAGTTCCCAAGACTGAAATCATTGCACCTGCCAAAAGGATAAGTCCCACTCGAGTTAGTGTTGACATTAATCTCATTCGAAATCCTCCTCCTGAATTTGACGACGGGTCAGCATGATACCGAAGAGAACCACCAACCCTACACTCGCTAGATAAACGAGAATCTGAATTGCTGCAAGGAATTCAGCACCCATAAGGATGAAGATTCCTGATACTGCCATGAAACAGAAAATGAGAGAGAGCATAGAGTGAGCAACTCGTTGTGCGTAGATAAGCCCCAATGCTCCGAGAATAGTAATTGTTGCAAAAATAAAGAAAATTACGGTCTCGGTTACTGAGGCGACATCCATCTCAAGCACCTTCCTGGGCGGCCTTTGCAGCCTTTGCTGCAGCCTTTGCTCGCTTGTCTCGCTCTTTTGTAG
>CAXDRT010000042.1:0-13708 GCA_963991835.1 uncultured euryarchaeote | reverse complement strand
CAACATTCCAGAAACGCCTACTAAATCGATTTGGATACTCGATGGCCAACATAGAATCTTTGGTATGAGAGAAACTAGAAACCCTGATTATTCAACAGATAGAAGTGATTTGCCAATTCCATTTATCCTTTTACACGGCGACAATTATACAGCGCCTATGTTAGCTGAAATTTTCACATATGTCACCAGCAAAGCCACTGAAATGAATCCTATTCATAGGGCATGGATGCATTACTCATTCGAAATACCTGAATATGATAATCAAGATCGGTTAGATTCCATGGAGGCTGTGACTCATCTCTGCACCGAATCGAACTTCGGGCCTATGGGAGGAACTCCTGCGGCTGGGGCTGCCAACAATCCTTTCTATGATAATATCAAATTTAATCCGGATCAACAAGCGGGTTTCTATGCATTCAAATTCGATGCTAAATCTTTGGCTGATGAAATTTTCAAAAACTACTACAAAAATCTCCCTACTACTGCTAACAGACTAAGTCCTCTTGAATTAGCCGAACAAATTGTATATTCGGTAAAAGCCTTCGAATATCATGATAGCCACAAAAATGGTAGCGTAGACGGGGGCTCGAGATTGTTTGATGATGACGCTGGGTCACCGCCATTGAAGATGCTTGCTGATTGTTATTTGCAGGCAGTTCTTTTACATCTTAGAGAGAATAATAGCACCTCATTTACAGGATGGAAAAACCTCCTTGGCGATGGAATTAGACAATTTCAAAATAACGATTGGAGACTTTTATGGCTAGGTTCATTAGATGGCACAAATCAGCTAGCTTCAAAAAGAGGTGCAATTAAAGTTTTCAAACATTATCTCTCGGCGCCCGGAGCATTGCCTAACCGTATAGTTGATTACTTGCGTGGCCAAGGTTCACGAATTGAAGTAGTCTCATATTTCTGGGATCCCGTTAACAATCGAAAACGAAGGGGTGCCAGATATCCAACTGGCGGAGGAATAGTAAACGTAGGCGCGAGGAATCTATCTGTTCCATTAGGTACTGCTGTTTCTACCAGGACAGGTGTTTATGTCAAAGTTCCTGATGGAGTACATAATATTGTCATAAAGGCAGTTCGTGATTATGATATTAATCCTAATCAGGAACTGTCTGGAATCAAGAAACAAAAGGGCATTGACATCGATGAACAACTTACGCGGACTAGTTATGGGAATGCTGACGAACTCAATATTGTTATTGAAACAATCTCATTTTCAGGTGCTACCTCAGATAGAACTCAAATTAGGTTGGATAAATATTGAATGGTGAAGATATATACTGGGATAGCGTCCAGATAATGTCCAAACTTTATGACACAGATTTTGCTGAATTCATCAGGCAATATCATTTTTTGTATGAAAATGCCCTTCAAGATAACTGGCCAGTGTCTAAGCTCCCAATTTACCTTTCATTGCTGTATCCAAGGTTTACCCAAAATATAGTGATAATTGAACATGGTTGGGCAAAAGAATCAAATTTTTGCCAATACCCTAGATACAAAATAGATGAAACATGCCCTCCTATGCGCTTAGGAATTACTGAAAAAAAATTGGCCAAAGATCACGCCTGGCCAGAATCCCTTGGCGGCATCAAAGATCCTAGTAATCAAATGAATCTATGTGACTTTCATAACACGCAAAAATCAAATTCGATCTGGAAATATGATTGGAACCCACGACAAATACCGTCATGGATAAAAATGACATTAGGTCAAGTCATTGATCAGTTAGATAATAGAGAGTTGAAATAGGTCTAGGACACACCGTGAGGAGTGTCCATGAATCGTTGAATCGATATACAAGTAGTCCTTGGCAGGGTTATGAGTCGCCTGATAAATAGAAGTCGAATGCTTGGAGTATGTCTGTTGTGTGTAATGCTTATGTCTGCACCAGGATGTTTGGAAGAAGCGACTTCTTCAAGTTCTCCAGGGGCTAGTGGACCTTGTGATTCGTTCACTAATGCTTCAAACAATAGCTCTCTGCTCAATGGAAGTGGTTCAGTTGGTGAAACAAGCGAAGTAACTTTACTGATTAGCCACGCTACTGATGGTTTAAATGTCACATGTTATTCGATCATAATTGAATTAGATCACGTTTTGGCACCAAACCATGCTGACAATTTCAGGACACATTCTCAACTTGGAAACTATGACAACGTCACCTTCCATAGAATCATTGATGATTTCATGGTTCAAGGCGGTGATTTTGAGAATGGTGATGGGACGGGTGGCTATGCTGCTCGTTGGTATGGAATCTGTGATGGTCAAGCGATGAACCAATCGGATTGTCCAGATCAAACACACTACAATGTCAACGATGAGGCTGACAACGGTTTGAAGCATTTCAGTTGCACTATTTCAATGGCTAAGACCAGTATGCCAAACACAGGAGGTTCCCAATTCTTCTTAATGCCAGGAGATATTAGCCAACATTCATGGCTCGATGGTTTGCATTCTGTGTTTGGAACTGTGACAAGTGGATGTGAACACATTACGACACTTTCGGAAGTTGAAACCGGGCAAGGCGACAGGCCAGTATCTCCTGTAACCATTATCTCTGCAACGGCTTCTGAGTGATGCATCAACCTCAAAGAGAAGTTTGCTTTCGCAAGACCATGTCAGGCCAGCGTTATACAGTGGCCTTCATGCTTGTTGGCCTCCTTGCTTCCTCAACACTTGCAGCCCCAGTTCTTGCTGATGTTGAGTGGGAAGCTGATGGATGGTTGACCACTGCACTCGCTGATGAGCGTCTTACTCTTGGTGATGAGTTTGGCTGTTACGGTATGCCTGGTTATTCTTGGTATAACGATCCTGGAGCTGTAGCAAAGGAATGTCGATCCTATATTGAGAACAATACGGATGCTTCGAAATGGGGAGAGAATGCTCTCTCAACTTACGCCCCGTCGAGTTTGACCATGGCTCAACACAATTACATCAATTCTCAAGATTTTGTTGTTCATGGAGATAATACGGGTCTCGATGATACGGTATGGCATACTTCAACGGACGTTCCAAACGATACGTGGGATTGGTTCAATCTTGGCCGACGTGGAGGAAGTCTAGAGAAAGGAATTGCTGACTTAGATGTTGTTCGTTCCGCAGTTGACGAGGGAGGTTTGGTTAATCTTTATTGGATTGGGCGAGTCAATGACGCAACGATTCGTCATGATTCAGACGTTGTCGATTATTTGGAAAATGATGCTGAGGCTTGGATGACAACTTGGGGACAAGCATGGTCGTATTGGTCGACAACACAATGCTATCAACTTACCAAAACACTCGATCAAAATACTTCTGAACTGACCTTCCTTTCTGAAGTAACAGAACAATGCACAAGTGTCGCTCCATTGGCTTGGGATGTTCCTGTCACATGGCGTTTATCGTTTGATAATGCGACAGTGACAGATGTTCAAAATCTTGCAGGAATCTCGCTTACGAACCTTACTGACCAGAGACAGACATCTGAAGGATGGAGAATGGATGGAGATGTTCTGTTGCTCTCAGTCAAACGAGGAACTGTCGTCAATGTGATACTCCAAGGAGAGAACATTGAGTTCGATGTTCTTAATCAATCTCAGTTTTGGAATGGATACGATGCTGCTGTTACCATTGCAGCTCATGATACGACAGACTTGTTCAAATGGTCAAAACGCTTTGATTCCGATGAACAACTCCGCTTTACTTGGCTTCTCTCTCCTCGCACAATCGATGGAAGGCTTCCTTGGTTGCCTTATCTTGCCTTAGCCTCTGGCTTGTTGACAATAGTGGTCATGATGGGCATTCTTGGTCGGGAAGGCATCGGGCCTATGGGTGGAATCATGAGCCAGAGAAAACCCTCGTTCGAAGAGGAATAAGAGCGAAGGCTTCTAATCGGTTTGCGAGGAGCAGCCGTTAGGAGGGTGAGAAATGGAAGACGATTCAGTCCGTATTGATCCATGGAGCAGTAATCAATCCACAGATTATGCTCGTATCATTGATCAGTTTGGTCTTTCATCGCTTTCTGGGCTTGATTTACCTGCTCCAACAAAACTTCACCGAAGAGGAATTGTCTTTGCTCATCGTGACCTTGATGTCATTCTCGGAGCACATCAGCGAAAGGAATCCTTTGGAGTCCTAACTGGCTTGATGCCGAGTGGACGCATGCATCTTGGGCATTCCATGGTTATCGAACAAGTTCGATATTACCAAGAAATGGGTGCTGACGTAACGATTGCAGTTGCCGATCTCGAATCGCAAGCAACCCGTGGAATCTCTCTTGCTGAGGGAAAGGAGAGTGCTCGCAAGGATTACGTAGCCAATTATGCAGCTCTTGGACTCCTTTCTGATTCGACAGAAGTCTACTTCCAATCACAACGTTCAGCAGTTCAGAGACTTGGTTTCCAACTTGGAAAGCGTACAAATCTGAATGAATTTGAATCGATTTATGGGTTCTCTGGAGAGACCAATCTTGCTCACGTTCAGGCTCCTATGGTTCAAGTAGGTGATATCTTACATCCACAATTGGATGAATATGGAGGTCTTCGTCCAATCGTTGTTCCTGTCGGTGTTGATCAAGACCCACACCTGAGACTCACTCGAGGGTTAGCGGGTAAGACGAATTGGTTCAATGTTGGTCCTGGGAAGAGAAGTGGTGCTTTGATTCGTTTGTCTGTTCAAGATGAGAATGCAGAGGCTCTTGGCCAATCTCCTAATGGAAGAATCGATCGTGCGAAGCGACAATCAATCTTTGATGGGATTGTCAGCAACATGGAGGCAATGGGCTTTTCTGATATCATGTCCAATCCTAAGGAAGGAACTGTGATGGTTCCAAGTGCTACTTCTCAAGATATTCATCGCATTCGAATGCAACTACTTGCCTATGAACGTTCACTTGGCGGACAAGGTCTGCTCGCACCATCATCAACATATCACCACTTTGCTGTTGGTCTAACTGGTGATAAGATGTCGAGCAGCAAGCCGAAAACGACCATCTTCTTAGACGATGAAATCGCTGCGGTTGAGAAGAAAATCAAGCGTGCTTTCTCTGGTGGCCAACCAACCATTGAGGAACACCGTCGACTTGGTGGTAATCCAGATATTGATGTCGCTTACCAGTACATGATGTACTTCTTTGAAGATGATGATGATTATCTTCATGAAATCAATCAACAATATCGTTCAGGTTCTCTGCTTGCAGGAGAGATGAAGCAACTTTGTGTGGATAGAGCAACCGAGTGGCTTTCCAATCATCAAGAGAAGAAAGATGAAACTGCTCACCTTATCGATGAGTTCTTTGATGCGAATTCACTTTGAGAACACAGCAGGATCAGGTCCAACTGGCAGACGTGCCAACTCTTCATCTGTCAAATCACGATCGATTGCATCTGGATGGAGGATTTGTGATAATCCGTGTGGATCAAGGAGTTCAATGCTGAGTCCTCCTCCCTCTAGGCCTGCATGTTGAAGTCGGTAAAGCATGTGCTGAAGCGTGTTCAGGTTTTCTTCTTCGCTTGTATCAAGGTCTTTCATGACCATTTCGACTATGTTGATAAATCGATTAAGGAGACCCTCCATGTTTGTTACGTAACCCGTTGCATTTCCACCTGGGTTGACTTCAAGATCGAGTTCAGGTATTGAGACTGTACATGATGACGAGCGAATAACGCGAGCATTGAGATCTTTTTCAGAAGTGATTTCAAAATTCCATCCACCAGGTTTTCTTCCTTCTGCTGGGATGAAATCTGTTTGACGCCATCCGCATCCATGGCAGAGAACAGTCACCTGAGTATGCTCTCCAAAATATGGTATTTCGTCGACATGAGCTATCATTCGAAGTTGACCTTCTTCGTGGCAAATTGGACAAGGCATCTCGATGGCTTGCTCTTCCATCAAAGACCACCGAGTCGCTCTGCTTCATCATTGAATGCTTCATCTTCTAGCCCGTTGAGACCAACACATCCAGGTGGAAGCAACATGATTCTAGTCTCGGTAATTTGAACGATCTGACCGCCCATGTCGTTTTCAACAAAGAGATGAAGCCTCGCGAGTACATTGGTGACTTCTTGCTCTCTGTTCATGAGTCGTGCCATTTCGACCAAAGCAGCATGTCCGTCCGAAACCCAGTCAAGTAGGGTATCGACTCCAGTCATGTCAATAAGCGTTGCACGATGGAGAACCATTCCTCCATCATTCATTGGAATCGGTGGATTAGGGAATCGCTTTCCAAGGTTGTGAAAGAGTCCAGAGTTTGGAGGTGGTGTTGGTTCATCAGGAACACTACTGGTACTACTCGGCATTGAGAATGTACGCAATGGTTTACCGACTGTTGGTTGTGTTTCTTCAGATAAATCAATCATATCTGGGACGTTGCTAGAGCTGGCAGGTTCTTGATTCATAAAATCGTCAAGTGAGAACTGCCCTTCATCAGGTTCAGAGGGGCGTTTCCTTGCCATGGAGTAGTCCTAAGTGCGGTGGCACAAGAATGCTTTCTTTGTTGATGATGAAAAATGATGCTTTCTAAACGGCGAGTTGATAAGGGGCCTGCGGTACGGAGAGATTGCAGACCCCGCAGTTCATATGGGGTGGCAAAGTGGTGAAAGACATGGAAGCACAAGATGGTGTATT
Source organism: uncultured euryarchaeote (assembly GCA_963991835.1). Taxonomy (GTDB): domain Archaea; phylum Thermoplasmatota; class Poseidoniia; order Poseidoniales; family Poseidoniaceae; genus MGIIa-L2. Next base: position 7,093 of record CAXDRT010000042.1, on the reverse strand, counting down.
GAAAACTGGAACAAGCACAGTAGGAATTACTTTCAAGGGAGGTGTCGTTGTTGGCGCTGATCATCGAGCAACAATGGGTCATTTCATTGCCAACAAAAGCGTTCAGAAGCTTTTCAAGATTGGAGAAAATCTTGCTCTAACAACTGCAGGTCTTGTTGGCCATGCACAATCACTCTCACGTACACTCGCTGCTGAAGTTTCACTTTACCAACTTCGAAGAGGCCAAAACATGACAGTGAAGGGTGCAGCGACATTTACTGCAAACCTTCTCTCAGGACGTCCACATTGGGTTCAACTCCTTATCGTAGGTGTTGATGCAGATGGTTCTCACGTTTACTCAATCGACTCTGCTGGTGGTTCAATACCTGATGTATACTGTGCAACAGGTTCAGGGTCCCCGTACATGTACGGTGTTCTTGAAGATGGATTTTCAGAAGGAATGAACCGCACGGATGCAGTACATCTCGCTGCACGTGCTCTTAGCGCCTCTGGCCAAAGAGACGCAGCATCCGGTAACGGAATGGATCTCGCAGTCATTACGGCTAAGGATGGTTATGTTCCAGTCGACCAATCCGAAATTGATTCACTTCTCAAGAAGAAGTGAGTTCCCTCATACTCCCGCGGCATAGCCGAATCTATGGATATGCGTAGCGTGCTAAGTTGCGGTAGGAGATGTACTAATGCGATTAACCTTCAAGGAAATCAAAGACGAAATAAGCAAGATTGTCCCTCGTGACATCGAGTTCAAAGCCGACTTAGAAGCAGGCGATATTGCTATTTTTACGAATGAAATTGACAAGTTCGTTGGTTCTGAGGGACTTGCTGGAAAAATTTCGAAGAAGATCAAGCGTCGAGTCGTTATGCGTCCAAATGCTGAAATCGTTATGGACAAGGAAGCAGCAAATGAGGTCATCAATGAGCTGGTACCAGAAAGCGCAGAAATCTCTGAATTATTCTTTGATCCTTGCATTTGGAAGGTTATTATTCAATGTAAAAATCCTTCAGAAGCAGTGGGTCGAAGAGGAGCGATTGCTAGAGAAATTCGAATGAAGACTGGCTGGGAAGTCACGGTTGAGAGAACTCCTCCAATCATCTCCAAAACAGTTCGTGATATCCGTGGATATCGTGAAGCGAACGCAGAAGAGCGTAGAAAATTATTGAGAAACTTCGGTTTGAACATCCACAGACCAAAACGACCAGGTTCAACCTGGGCTCGCATAACCGCTCTTGGTTCTTATCAGGAAGTCGGACGTGCCTGTCACTTCGTAACCACCAACGAGTCGAGAATTATGATCGATGTTGGCGTCAACATTGCATCGGATACCGATCCTATGCCCTACTTCACTGCACCTGAAGCACTTCCACTGGAACAAATCGATGCAGTTATTTTGACGCACGCTCACTTGGACCACGCAGGTATGCTTCCTGTTCTATTCAAGTACGGATATCGTGGTCCTGTCTTCTGTACACCTCCAACTCGTGACTTGATGCTCCTTTTGCAAACGGATTATCTCAAGGTTGGTGGAGCAGAAGGTAAGCGTGCTCCATACGATATGGAAGACATTCGCATGTGCATGCGTCACGTTGTTGATGTCGATTGGAATCAAACCACTGACGTTGCTCCTGACGTAAAGATGACATTCTCAAACGCAGGACACATTCTTGGTTCGTCCGCTGTTCATCTCAACATTGCTGATGGGAAGCATAACCTTGTTTTCTCAGGCGATCAAAAGTTCGAGAAGTCCTGGCTCTTCGATGCTGCAAACACTCGTTTCCCTCGATGCGAAACACTTGTTCTTGAAGCAACATATGGGGCTGCCGGTGATTATCAGCCATCTCGAGAAGAAGCAAGTCAAGAACTCCAAGATATTGTGACACGTACTCTGCAACGAAACGGTAAACTGATTTGTCCTGTTTTCGCTGTTGGCCGTTCTCAAGAAGTGATGATTGCAATTGACGATCTTTTCCGTTCTGGAGCAGTCAAACCTGTTCCTGTATGGCTTGACGGTATGATTCAGGAGGCGACTGCGATTCATGCAAGCCATCCAAACTATCTCACTTCTGCTCTACGAAAATCTCTGCAACGGGATGATGGGGATAATCCATTCACAAGCCCTTGGTTCAGAACTGTCGAAGGAGCACAGCGAAGAGAGAGCATCATTATGGACACAAGTCCATGCATCGTTCTTGCAACATCTGGTATGCTCAATGGAGGCCCAGTCATGAATTATTTTCAACACTGGGCGCATGAAGAACGAAACTCGCTTTGCTTTGTAGGCTATCAAGCAGAAGGTACGTTAGGTCGTCGTCTCCAGAAAGGATTTGGTGAAGTTCCTATGGTGATCGATGGACGAACTGAAATCGTAAAGGTCGGTTGTGAAATGGCTACAATCGATGGATTTAGTGGTCATTCAGACCGAAGACAATTGCTTGCTTTTGTTGATTCAATGAATCCAAAGCCACGAAACATCATCTGTCATCACGGAGATTACTACAAATGCAGTGAACTCGGAAAAGAGTTGAGAGACAAGTATCGATGTCGAACCTATGCTCCAAAGAATCTTGAAACAGTTCGAATTCTGTGAGAGAGATATTGTTCCTTAGATGTCGAGGGCATTGTACCCTTCCTGCATCCACTGGAATCCACTGACTGTCCATTGAAGCAATGCATCAACGTGTTTGTCAGTTAGACCTGCAGCTGCAGCAACCTTGAGTAGAACAGCTCGTTCTGATTCGTCGACTTCACGATCAGCCATTGTCATCAGACAAATGTCTCGTAGTGCGAGTTTAATCGAACGTGGATTCATTGCAGCTAGGTGCTTGTCAAGGTTGAGATTTTGATTTAATTTCTTGCGAAGTTGTTCCTTTCGTTGAGGTGAAAGGAGGGTGGCTCCAAGTCGTTGCTCAAAAAAGGCTAATTCTGATTTGGAAATGCTGTCGTCAACGCTTGCGAGATAGGCGAGGAGTTGAACATATTGGAATCGTTCAGACGGTTCCATTTGGTGGATGATGTCATGAAGCATACACCCTCCTCATCACCGCCATTCATGAGTTTTTGGTTGGGGCTGGATGGAAAATTCACATAAGGCTGGTTCGTTTAGCATCGGTTAAGGGGTTCATTATGTCAAAGCAAAAAATCTCAATTTTCCTTGTCCTTCTCTTACTAGCCTCGACGATTAGTATTGTTAGTGCTAGCGAAGAAGACGGGCCTGATTTAGAAGCAAAAAACTTCAATGCAATGTTTGATTCAAACAATGAAACAACCACCTTAACGTGGGGCAATATCGACACCAATGACTATGTCATTCTTACTGATTTAACGTTGACAAATTATTCTCTTTATCGTTCAGATGAGCCACTAAACAATTCGAATTTTATGCAAGCTCAACTGATTGCAGATCAGATTCAAGCATGCCTTCCTGAGGATACATTGACCGAATGCAAAGAGCGTACACATACCGTGACAAACTCAATACCTCCTTCGACCAATGGAAGCTTCTACTATGGCGTTGTGAGTACACTCCAAAATGGAACGATCATCAGTAATTTTACTGCAGGTGATGCAGCGCTCAATCAGCCAATTCAAGAGTTTGGTTCACCAATCTCATCGCCATATGCTTTGCAGGGCTCTTATGATATCGAAAATTCAACAACCAGCTTAACATGGATCGATATTTCAACAGTGGACTCTTCTTTTTCAACTGCTCACACTACATCTCTCTGGAGCCATGCAATCGCTGCTAATCCTACCAATTGGGATTCCTTAGCCAAGACTGAGATTGCTTCAAATCTAAGTTCTGATATCATACAATTTGATATTGTCCATCAACAAGATGTTAGCCAAACAATGTTCTACACCGTTCTCCATACATTTGATGGAGAATCTGATTCACGATTATTGTCTGGAAATACATTAACGCAAGGAATTCTTGAGGACAATACTGGTTCTTCGATAACAGGTACCCTTGTCGCCTCTTTTGATTCAACAACTTCGATTACCTCATTGGATTGGAATGGTTCAACAATCGAGGACGTCAACCATACGCTCCACATATGGAGAAGCCCTTCGATGATCACAGACCTTTCTTCAGACCATGTCATTGAATTAGCACAACTTCAGGCAAATGCAACACAGTACAACTACTCTGTAGAATCAAGTTACAGTGGAGACACCTATTATCTCATTACACTTTCAGATCAACTGGGTAATCAACAATCGAACTTTGCTACTGCACCAAATGCAGCTGTATTCGAATACACGCTCATCCCAGAAGAAAACATCATTGATGACATCAGTGCGACCTTCTCTGAGGGAACAACTCAGGTATCATGGACTGATATCACTGGCCATCCAGAGGCCATGTACCAAGTGTGGAGATCTTCTGTGAGCAGAATTAACACAACCTCGCTTTCAAGCAGTAACGTCGAGTTGCTTGCAGTCGTTGAATCTGGACAAGAACATTACAACAACACAATTGCTCCTGGTACTTCTGAAAATGCGTGGTATGCTGTTACAATAGTAGCTTCCTTTGGCACCCAGGACGTGACCTATGCACAAACGAACATTACAATGTCATACAATTCTATGATGTTGCCAATCGTTGAAGATACGACCGCTCCCATCGCACCTGTTACTCTTAATGCAGAATATTTCGCAAACGGATCAACTCAACTTCGCTGGGCAGGTCTTGCTGATGAAATTGGGACTCAATGGATGCTCTATAGAAATCTAAACAGTGATTTAGCAGATGAGTCTCTTTGGGTTTTGGTTGGTCAAATGATGAATGAAGGAGCATCTGTACACACACTCTATGTGGATACAGTTGCTCAAGAAGGAGAAATCGTAACTCCAGTCTATGCTATTGGTGGAATCGACGCTTATGGAAATGTTATTGAATTTAGTAATTGGAAATCGAGCAACTCAGTCAAGGAAGATCGTCAATCACCACAAGCACAACTCAAGTTGTATGATTCTCAAGAAGCATTGGAAACCAGTCGTTGGTTCACTGGAGGAGAAGAAGCTACATTTTCAAATCTTGAATCGGATAATTATTCCATTCAGTTTGGATTATCAGATGATGTCGTTTCTGTAACCTATGTGCAATCTTCTCAATCTCAGTTGCAAGTCCTTGATCTTAGTCAGACAAGTCCACACATTGATCTTTCAGTTTCTGAATCTGTTGAAAACATTTCATTCACATTTACGGTAATGGATGAGGTAGGAAACGTCATCACATTCGATACAATGTTCTGCACAACCTGTTTGATTGAGCCTCAAGTAATCGTTGAACCATCCAATACTGATGATGATGGAGATTCAAAGAAAGCAAAGGGTTCAGATTCAAACGAAATGGTCTTGATTTCTGTATGTGCTCTCCTTGGTCTGCTGGTTCTGCTCCTGCTTATTCGTAAGTCTCCATCGAAGAAAGCTCCAAAGGGTCTTCCTTCTATCGAGGAAGATGAATGGTTTGGAAAGTACATGAGTTGAGACGAATATTCCTAGAGAATTGGTATCTCGTAATCCGATGAAATCAAATCGGGTAATTCTTCACTACTTGGTTCAACTTCCAAGGCATGTCCTGTTTTTGCGCTAAGGACTCCAGCGGTACTCCCACGGTTTTCTTTATGTTTAGGATCGAATAAGAAGTACCCAAAACCCATCAAAATAGCCCCGCCTATAATTGGAATAATCAGTAGGTTGGATTCACTGTTCTTGAACAACATAACCACTGCAGTGATCAATAAGGCGACTGCTGAACCCATTAACAGCACTCGGGGGGCATTCGCCATAACAACGGCGAAGAAGTGATTCAACATAGCATTTCTTTCATTGTGTTCATTATTGACCACGTTATTCATGAACCGATTTGACTCTTTCGTACTATGGCGGGACAGGAAGGTGGCTCCAAATCCTCACGTGGCTGGCTCATGACTGCAGTTGCTCCTTGGGGAGAAAACGGTGAAGATGCATTCGATCAGGGGCTCGTTGAACTTGGTCTAGGTGATGCTCGTTTAATTCAGGTTCAAGGTGCTATGCTCCCTCTTGGGTTCAATATCGTTCCACCTGAAGCATTGCCCATGGGTTCTCTTGTAGAATGCCATCTTGCTACTGCATATGCTTGGTCAGGTTCAACTGCTTGCGCAGGAGTCGGCTATGCTCTATGTGAAACACCCGAAGGTGAAGAATGTGCAATTGTAGCCACCATTACTACCGAAGTGGATTACGAAGAAACTGTTCTTCTCTTGCGCAGAAATATTCAGAGGAAACTTGCTTCCCGTGACTTAGAAGTCGTTGCATTTGACGTGGCTGTTGATGAAGTGACTGCGGGGGCTGAACATCACGGCGTAGCCATTGCAGCATTGATCTTACCAGATTCATTACGAATGGCAGGTCGTGGAAGAACAGGTCCAATTCGAGGCGCATTAACTCGCAGTGCTGAGCCTGAAAAGAAGCGTGTAGATACCAAAGCACCCGCAGCACCTGCGCTTCGTCCAGGCGGTCAGTCTCCGAAGAAAGGACCAGATTTCCGTTTGTGAATCTTCTTAATCTGTTGGCTCAAACCAGTCTTATGGAGAAATGGAGTGTTGTGCGATGTCCTGCTTGCAGGAATTGTCACGGTACACGTACTCGTGCTCGACAGTGCCCCCATTGTGGGCAATCTCTTGCGAGTGATACGCCTGTTGTAGCAACGGCTGATTCCGCTGCTCAATTGCGAATTGAAGTCGCACTAGCGAACACACCCGAAGAAATTCGAGATGAACTCCGAAAGAAGCTTGAAGCAACACAAGAACCTCTTGTTTCGATCAATTCAACATCTCCTCGACGATTGTATGCCTTGATTGTTGAACATGTTGGGGAAGATGGGGTAATGCATCGAAGTGATGTTGAGAATGTGTTGGCAAAAGTTGAATCAGAGATGGATGCTGATGACCTTTTAGATCAACTTGAAATCAATGGAATTATCATTCGTCGACAGGACGGAACCTGGCAACTCCTTGAGTGAACTTCATATGCGGAATGACGTCCCCCCAAACTAAGGGCGTATGGGTTAGTTTGGCCTATACTCGGGCGTTTGGGACGCTTGGACCCAAG
>CAXDRT010000041.1:0-13762 GCA_963991835.1 uncultured euryarchaeote | reverse complement strand
ACTCAATCCAAACTTGCTCCCTTACGTTTGGTTCGTGAAATTTGGAGAGAAATTTTCCTAGGAGTTGGCATGTGGGGTGCCTTCAGACCTATTTTTGCAGCAATACTCGCTGCAATCCCAGGACTATTCTTAGGCCAACACTTCAACAGAAAACATCGAAGAGCCTTTGACTGGAGCCTGCTTCAAATTCCATTAGCGCTTACAATCATTCTATACATTCCACTTTGGCTTTGGTCAATATATGATGCATGGAGAGATGCAACCATCATTGTATCAAATTCAAAGAAGAATTAAGGTCGCCACAACTGGTCTGAACATGAGAGTTCGCCGGACTTCATGCCTTCCATATCTGCTAAATCATCAGCATCAAACTCATTCGGCAAGTTTCCTGTAAAAAATGAGTTTAAGCTTTGTGATTCGACAGCCCAATACATCACAGATTCATCATTATTTGAATGACCTGGATGATCATCATCTTCGTGGTCAGCTGGTGAAGTATAAACGAGATTCACAAGACCGAGTAGATGACCAAATTCATGGATCATAACACTGTTTTCAACTTCTTCAGAAGAAGGCCTATTGAACAATCCATTAGCATCATCAATGGAGTCACCAAACAAAGCAATCGTAGAAGCATCAACTGCGACACCTAAGACACTGTCATCGGAATAACTGCCTTGAGGCATGATGACATGCCATCGAAGAGTAGAACCGCTCAACGGTGATTCATCCATCGTATCATGTCCTACGGAACGAACTAAATCTGCGTTCCAAGATGCGGTCTCAGAAAAGGTTTCTTCGTTTAATTTCATCGAAATGCCACCTGGTTTGTCACAAACCTGTTCAAGTCGTTGTTTGAGTAAAGAAACAGTACTACTTTCTGGAGCATATCCCGGAGCATAATCAATCTCTACAACCATGTCAGAGTACGTGTCACTTCGCAAACATGCAAGTGTCAGTCCGCCGACTTTGCCCCATGATTCTCCTTCATCCAAAGCATCTGTAATTTCGTCAATGCAGCCTGCCATAGGCACTGTGACAAGAAGTAAAGCAAGGAGAATACCGAGCATTGACTGTTTGCTCATGGTATCCCCATCCATCGGTGCGTCTTGAATTTCACTAAGTCACCATTCCTCTGGCAAATCTATTGGTGAAAAGAGTTGGCCTGGACCATTTGCATCTGCTAGTTGTTGACGAACAAGTTGTTCCCAAGATCGCAAAGCAAGAATTCCTTCTATGAGATTCATTTCAGTCTCGATGAGCGTGACTCTTATCAGAGTTGAGAGAATATCCATTCGATCTTGGTCAACGATCTTCAGAACTTTCTCGACATCGAATCCTATTTGCGAATCAATGCTCTCATCTGGAGATACGATTGGCCACGGATTCGCAACCTTATCGTTTAATTGTCCTCCAGTTTGGTCGGCGTGTTGTGTTAATGAAATCATCATACCATGGATGTGATGTTGTAAAACGAGAGCAACTTCCACCACAGGCATCGTCAGTTGACCAATGAGATTCACCATACGCTCTTGCAGCGTTACCATGGCATCAGATTCAGACATACGAATGCCTCACTTTTTGAATGAATCGATGTATTGCCAACCGAAATGGTTCCACTGTTCTTGTGTCCATCCCTCGGGTAAGCCAGTTGGAGGTAAAGGCGCAATACCCCTATTTTCATCTGTTGAAACTGCAGGTTTTGGCGCTGGTGCAGCAACTGGTTGTGTAACTGGAGGAATATCGATTTGTGGTACGATTTTCGCCTCCATCTCTTCGACCACGACATCGGTTTGGTCAGATTCAAATTCTTCATCCCCATACTTCATCTTTCGATACATGACAAGCATCCACAGGAATGCTGAGAGTGAACCAATTGCTACTACGTACATGAAAATTGCAAACTGGCTCTCACCAGCTTGTTCTGCAAGAGCATCTCCATCACGAATAGTCTCTTTCTTAACAATAAGTGGATCAACAGTGATTCGATCCATTTCAACTCCATCGACCGTAACCAGTAGTCTGTATTCCTGAGATTCACTCGGACCGACTTCAGCGATAACCGGCAAAGAAACCGATGCAGTCAGACCTGCAGCAACAGGAATAGTGGTGTTTGACTCTGCGTTCCAATTACCACCCTCTACAAGTCGTTGAAGAATGAAGGAAAGTTCTCCCTTTCCACCTTTATTCGCAACACTAATTTCAAGCTCTGATGATGAACCTTGAACTGGGCTTGGATTACTCCATTGAATGGATGTATCTTCATCATCGAACGAGATGCTAGGGCCAAGAAGAGCTAACGGCCACGATGCAAAGGGTTCTGCAACGTTATTGTTTAGCGTAACAAATGGATTTCCAGAAGCATCTGAGCCAGATACCCAGATATCTACGACATATGAAGGCAACAAGGTCGTTGCCCCCATATCAGTCAAGTCAATATTACCTGTCCAGAAAAATTGGTCACCAAATGGAAGTGTTTCTGGGAGAGCTGAGGCACCACGAGAGATTTCTGCTTCACCAGCACGTATTCTGTAGTGAAGTACCGCAGGTCGATCGAGGTCAAATCCATTATCATCGATTGTTTCAAGCATGACAAGCAACGAATTTGCTTCGCCAATAGAAATCGGTGAACCAGCAGGGACTTCATTCAGCATGACTGTTTGAATGGTTGGGTTTGAGCTGTCGACTGCTAAGCGAACACGTGGTAGTGGATCTGTTTCATCCATTGCAAGACCAGGTAAATCAGATAATTGCAGACGAAGGTCAAGATGGCCACTGTTAACGGATGGCACCAAGAGATCGAGACTGAATTCACCATTTGAGCGAGGTGAGGTTTTCCAAACATGATCGAAATCTCCAAAGACAACATCGAAAGCACCAGGAGGTGCAGGTGTTTCGTCTTCGCTAAACAAGACACGTCCAGTAACACGTAGAGCCTGTCCAGATCCTATGAGGGTCTCTTCAACTTCATCGTTGTAGTGATTTGTTCCATCACGAAGTTCTACGGCTTTGATGTGTCCTGAACCAGTATCGAATCTGAAGTCATTGTCAAGACTCCATGCATCGTTTCCGAGACCTGAAATCTTTGTGAAACAAGGCGTCACCTCACCTTCATTACATGGTTTATCAGTAACGCGTAAAACAGGAACAAAGAGCGTTTCTCCGTCGGTATCAAATGATTCTGGGAAAGACCACGTCAATTGGAACCTTGCACGTATCAAGAGTTGGCTTGCATTGCCCTCGAAGGTTGAAATTTCAGAGTAGAGGTTCGAAACAGCGATGTATTCTCCACCTGATTCAAGATGGGCCTTTGGCATTCCATTCTCGTCTTCTTGAAGTTGTATGAAGATTGAAGTTTCATCATCATTAACATCTTCACCGAGAGCAAATTGGACAAATTGAATGTCATCCCAGCCATTACGATCGGAGAGAACAACCTGAGCAGTATACATCACACCAGGGTGGAGAGGATCCTCATCATCATGACCAACGATGCTTGAATTCGTCAAATCAACTTCTGGTTCAAATTCTTGACGTATCTGATAGGTGGAGAGATCAGCATCCCAACTTGGCATGACTTGGCCTGGCGCATAACCACAAATTTGCGGGGTTGGTGGACAGACTGGACCGCCACCCATTGCGACCTGGTTTTGTTGTGAATCCTTACCAGTAACAAAGAATGAGACGAGTTGCCCGTGAGTCAGCATTGAATCATCAATAAGGCCACTGAAAATATTCAGTCCACCCACAATTGTTTCAGGGGATGAGAAGGTCTTCTCAGTATATTCATCTTCTTGAGGCAAGCCATCAAAGTTGAAATCATGACAACCTAGAGCAACTGTTGATTTGCATCCAATCCAATAATGGAAGGTAAGCTGTGTTGGAGGATCTACACTGTCTTGAATATTCACTACGATACTTTGTCCCCCTGGTGCAGGCGGACCAACGTGACGTTCTTGACCATCAAACGGAGTCGCTCCAATTACCAAAGGTGAATTACCATCAAGAACCAAACGGATTGTATTGTATCCTGGATTCGAATATTCAGAACCATTTGGAAGGTTAACTGCTTCAACGTAGAAAATCATTCCACCTGGAGCAGATTCAATCGGTGATTCGAATGTAAGATTGTACGATCCAAAACTCGGGTTCGCTTCCTGAACCAAAACAACGGGTTGTCCTATTGCATCACCATCGAATGTTACATTTTGCCCAAGAACACGTAATTCAAACTCTCCTGCCAAAGGAGAAAGTTGGGATGATTGGAAGTGGATTTTTCCAAGGAAAGAAATATTTTGGCCTCCGCGAACCCAATCTTGAGTAAACAACTGCCGTCCATCTTCATCGAATACTTGTAATCCATCCAGTTGGATATCGTTTTCAACACGAAGTTCCATATTCTCAGTATCCCAATTACTCACAGCAGTACCAAAGGAATCTTTGACTGTAAGAATTGCTTCAGTCGATTGTTCATCATCCCAAGACCAGTCAACAGTGATCGGAATTCGAATGGTTCTTACATCATTGCTATCGATTGAAGATGAACAGTTCGAGACATCGAAGTGTACAATTCCACCTGCATCATCAAGAGTGGAACAAGTGTCGCCTTGTTGCCACTTGAATGAAGGGTTTTGCCCATGCGAATTATTGAGTGATGCAATGACTTCAGTCACGTAATTTACTTCATCCCCATGTGCAACTTTGATGATGAGGTTTCGAGCAATACCGTCTGGAGCTGCCATTCCACCCTCAAACACTGCATTAATTGCGTGAGTATTCATCTTGTAGGATACATCGATGTTGGTGATTTTTACACGACCAGAGGTCTGTGCTTTAATCGCAAGCGGCACTTCAACAAACCCATCTCCGTTATCAGGAATAAAGTCATTAAAAGCATCAACAAGAGTTGGCTGGAATTCAACATCTTCTCCAACAACAGAAGCATCATTGACATTTATTGAAGACTCATTTAGGAAAAGAATACTCTTCCAATCATACACTCCATCATATCCAACATCGATTTTGGGCTTATCTGGATATCCTTCTTCATAGAAGAGTTCCAGACTATCCAGTACGGGCGTAATGTATGGATCGGTCGTAGTCATAGTAACAGCGTAACGCAGTATGTTACCAGCTCCGTCTGTTGAGAAACTTGTTTCAACCATATTTTCTGCTGGTTGCCACGTGGTACCATCATCATTTGACACCTGAACGGTGAGCGTAGTAGAAGGATCTTGCAATGCCATCCATTGAGGTCGAACTTTACCTACCTTTGTGCCTGTAGGTTTGGCGGGTGAAATCCATGTCCCACTTGTCTCGTATTCGGTTGAGTATTCCAAATCAACCCACCAAGATACGGCTGTGGAACCAATCAGTGTGGCTTTCCAAACGAGTTCAGTGCCAGGATGTTGGAAGTGAACAGTCGTATTTGATTCGACTTGAACCCAGTGCGTACCATTGTCTGCAGACACCCAATAATCAACTCGGTCACCAATGGATGCTGCTGACCAAAGAGTTTGCATATTCACAGAAAGTACATCTTCTACAGTAGTAATGACTGGACCAAGCCATGTCGTCGTTCCTGGTGCAGGAGTGGTTTTGTATTGCCAACTGGTTCCAAATTCATGATAGGAAGGTGTGCTCGACCATGTCGAATAACCTGAATCGACTGTGAGGAAGCGTTGACCATCATAGAAGAGACCATAACCAAGCGAAGAAATACTACGGATGGAATTCTCTGGAATTAATGCGGTGGCAGTTCCCGAACGACCCCATGCTTCCAGTTGATCTCTATCGTTGTAATATTGGCCATCCTGACATCGCATGAAGAAATGTGTTTCATTCATTTCCAAGCCACGAGCTTGTTGATTACTGACGCCACATTGCCAAATGGATGAGGATGAGGTCTGGAATGTGAAGTGCTCACTTCCACGCTCAAGGTTTCCACTGTCATCCAACTGATAGGATTGTATCCTTCGGTTTTGATTATGCAGAATCCATATTTTATCTTCAACAGGGTCGTAGGTGATTCCAGTATAATCTCCGTTACCTTGAGGCTGGAATGAGTTTAAACAAACCCATTCATTCTCGTTGGAAATATCAAATTCTATAACACGATGATACAATGTATTAGCAGTTGAACTGTAGAAGTATTTGTACCCAGATAGTACAGCAAACAATCGCTCATCATCTGTCACAACCCAGTCTCTAAAACCCCATTGACCATAGTAGGATGAGGAATGTTTTGAAGGTAAAGTACATCCATTTTGGTCAAGTGTAATGATGCTTTCACGAGTGCCATTGTTTGGATACAGACGATGGACAATATTGTGGAAGGAAGTGGAGGACCAAGTCGATAGGTACAACCAATCATGGTGACGGAGAATTGCTCCTTGACCTTGGGCATTCAAAGAATTCGGTGCTAATTTCCGTTGCTGAGAAAAGAGGGCATCAGTTGAATTTGAGGTATGGGGCTGACGGACTGCGTACGTTCCGTTATCCAACCAAGCAGTGCTGGAGGGATTGACTGCCTCATCAATACTGTGAGCATTGAATGCCTGGCTAACGTTTGCCATAGCGAGAGTCAAATCTGAACTCTTGTTATCCGTATTGGATGCTTCACCAGCAACCCAATGATCACGAGTAGTTGTTGGAATGGAAGACCAACCTGTGGCAGATGCTCCAGATAGAGTCATTTGAACATCCGTAACTTCTGCGCCCTTAGGCAGTGAAATCTTAGCGCCACTATCTGCATTTCCACCCTGATAGAGTGCAATGTATTCGGTCGTACCATCACTAAATTCGTAAGTATGGCGTGCTACTTCAGCTGCCTCAACATTTTCAATCCAGAGTTCACTCATTGGAGACATACTCATGCCAATGAAGAGAGAAAGTAGCAGGGCTGCCAGGGTTCGCCTCGAGACAAAGTTACCACTCATCGTGTAGAGGCAGCACTTGAAAGATTATCAAGCGTTCCATTACAGGGCACTATGTGGTTTGACGAGAATCATACCGAATTGGGGAACTTTCACCCCTACTTCCGTCCTGTTCATCATCATTAACTTCAAACCAATCAACCATCCAATCGCCATCTGTATCCCAATTCGTAGGATCGGTTCCTTCAGCAACGTGGTCGCTATTGTAATCCAAGAGATACCAACCTAGTTCATGTTCACCTACAGACCGGACAGGAGCTGTATTTGGAGCACCTGTGTAGTAGATATCCCAAGCGTCAGTGATATTTCCTGCACAGAGAATATCATGATTCGTACTGTCTTGAACAAGGAATTCTACATCGTTATCATCAACGAGGTAGGCATATCTGAAATCATTGCTTTGAGCTTTATCCATCTTCAGATAGTTCTTCACACCTTCATCCCATTGTCCAATACCGAGCAATAATGATCGAAGTTGCCAACCTTCTTGGATAACCTGACCTTCAAAAGTCAAACCAGACAATCGTACTGCATTAGGACTCGATAAAGACTCTGTTGTAATAGCAAAATATTCTTGGAAATTTGTGTATGGTTCATACGAACATCCTGCACCAGAACAATCCCAATTACCGTCTTGATCAGGATCATAATTGGCATCGACTGCATCGCGAGGATCCATCGTAAACCATGCGAAATCAAGTTCAGGCCGTTGTAACGTACCAGCATTAAGCGAGAGTGGTAAACAGGAATTGGTCGAGGTATCACACGTCCCTCCAGTGCTTGGATCAATCCAAACGACCTGGATTTTTAGGTACGACGAGTAGTTGTCGTTCGTTTCATTCCAAGCCTTTGCATACTCATACCAATCAGGAATCATGTCACCATCAGTATCGTTATCACTTGGATTTGTTCCGTATTTGAACACTTCACGGCCGTCTGTTAGGTTGAAGTCTTTGTAATGCTCCGTAACAACTCCATTACTAACCGTTGTCACATAGGATTCTGAATCTCGGTCACTGTCGTTAAGATCAGGTCGTGTTTCATTGTCCCATTCCATCCAATTGGTAAATGGAAGTGCTCCAATACCTGGCTGGATGACTTGGGAGGTAGGAGTAAATGTACGAGCGTCCCAATTCCCTTGGGTTGCAGGTAGATCGAAAGCAGTACGTCCATACCATCCATCCGAGTCTCCGTCGTAGTTGACATCCCATGGATTCAATGGATTCGATGCCCAATGGTTGGAAGTCGTAGGATTGTCCATTCCATAAAGAGCATAGCAATATTCCCAGCCATCAGGGATGCCATCCGAATCTGAATCAGGATGTGTTGGATCAGCAACACCGAGAAGAGTTCGATTGAAGTTATTCTCGTTGTAGGTATTGATTGTAGTCATTCGACTCACAGACTCAGGGCCCTTCGCTTTAAAATCATCAATAAGAGATTGTCGAGCCTGCAAAAGTGAGAGGCCTTGTTCCTCAGCATAAGCGTTCATCGCATCCTCGCCGAAATCCACAATACCAACAGAGGCAGGTACAGAGCTGCGATTGAGGTATTTACCCCATGTTCTCGATTCCCATTCACGTAAATTCGAAAACCGTTCATCTACGTCAATGGTACCATCTCGATTACAGTCGTAACTATCACCATCAGAATCAAGATTCACATCTGTTTCAATAAGGGGATTGAGCCCCCAACGGTTTTCGTTTAAATCCCATGAAGTAAACCAGTATTCGAATCCGTCATACATTCCATCATCATCTGTGTCAGGGTTGGTTGGATCGGTCATACCCAACAACAAGGAAATGAATACATTTGGAGGTTCTCCAGATTGCCATGCGTTGAAATCATCAAGCAGTCGCTTACCACGTGAGTCCTTTGAAATCAGTATTTGGAAGACTCGTTGAGCCTTCTTTGTTGGCTGTTGTACATCACCATCCTCGTGCAATAAAGGCGCATCAACAGGAGCTGCGATTCCATTTTCTGGATTCGAGGTAGCGAGAGCAAATTCTTGTAAATCAACCAAACCATCGTTATCGCTGTCAAAGGTTCCGTCTCCCGCTACGACTGGATTCAATGTCCAAGTCGATGCAGAAAGGTTCCATGCAGTGAAAAGTAGTTCTAAACCATCGATAATACCATCACCGTCTGTATCAACGTTATTTGGGTCTCCTGTAGGCCCCGATATGTTGTATTGCTCTTCACTTATGAATGCTCCAAAGGATTGGGTTGTAGCAGCAGAAGGCCATTGTTGGAACGCATAGGCTGAACCAAGGGTTGTGACGAACCATTGTGGCGAAGAGCGATTGGCATTTGTTTCTGAGTGTGTTGAGTCAATAAGATTGTACTCTTCCCAGTTTGTCATTCCATCATCGTCAGCATCAAGCCAACGGTCGCTTGGTTGAATCGGATTAAGCGTCCAGTCGTCATCGAGTATGTTCCACCTAGCAAACCAAATTTCCCATCCATCAGGCATCCCGTCCTCATCAGTGTCTGCCTTGAACGGGTCACATGATCCTTTTTCTAGAGCAATTTGTGTCGCTAGAATCGCACCACTCGCGCGTTCTGCAAAAGTCGATTCTGGAAGTCCATAATCACTAATGTTATCGAACAGATCGGTTTCAAAACCATTCGGTAATTCAATTCCAGAGAAGGTTTGATTATCGAGGAATAGGTCTGTTGAAATATGATATTCAAGATAATTAACAAACATTTCACTTGGCTCTAGTACACCGTTCTTGTTGACGTCATAGCCATCACCATCTGGATTTTCAAAGGCATCTGAACCATTCATTGGATTGACCCCTACACGAAGCGGAGACCAAGTGCATTGACCATCCGCTTCCCATCCATCAGGAAGAGTATCTCCATCTGAATCGTATAGGTTTGGATCAGGAATTGACCAAGTTGCAGCTGATTCAGGACTCTCACCATAGTCTTCGAATAAATCACCTGCAATTCCTGCGAGTCGAACGAGCGACCATTCATACTCACAGACATTTGCAAGTCCATCCTGATCAGCATCCCAACCTGCATCATCTGCACGTGTTGGATCAAGTGACCAATTATTGCCTCCGTTGAAGGAATTACCAATCCAGCGACGATGTTGAATCTCCCAACCATCGGGCATACCGTCTCCATCGGTGTCGGTTACAGTAGGATCTGTACCTACATCAAGAGCGTTTGAACTCGAATAAAGCGTCCGAGCTTGTTCACCAAGTGTCTCGTCACAGAGGTAAACTAACTGAGGATTATAGTAGCAATCGAAATTTGTTTCTTCAAGGAAGTATCCAAAGTATTCAGACCCATCCAGAAGACCATCTAAGTCGGAATCACTCTGATTTGGAAGTGTTGAATTATATCCTTCTTCAGAACGTGCGATGTAACGATATTCTTCCAAATTGGTCCACAATCTATCGAGAGAACCATCCTGATTCAAATCAAGTCCGTCAACATCTCCATCCAGTAATGCATCCCATGGGTCTGTAGGATCTAATCCATAGGCAATTTCCCACCCATCAGGAATTCCATCACTATCTGAATCGTTTGCGCCTGGATCAATCAATTCAAGATTTGCAAATTGTCCAGGAGCAGCACCTGCAAGAACGTATGTGTTACCATTCTTTTGCAACGTGTTCAGAGCAGCAAGTTCACCAGGTAATTCGGATTGCGATTGAAGACCATACACGTCCAGATGATTCCCTGCAAGAATCCACAAACCAGCGGATGATCCGATGATAATTTCATCTCCAGTGGGGAGAATGGAATGAATGTTGTTTGATTTGGAGAGTTCCTCAGCATCGCCTCCAGGATGTTCAAGCAATCCACCAAAAGTCATGTCATTGATTTCTAAATTTAAACGATGCAAACCAGATGGCGTACCAATCCACAGAACCGTTGGATTTTCTTGGTTGGGGCCATCAAGATGCAATGCTTGAACTTCTGCAGGATTGCCGCTTGCCCCTAGGTTTAACGTTCTGAGATCATCGATACGATTCGGAATAAGAGAGGGATTAGGGTCAAAGAAAAACCTCCATGAAGGAGTTGCTTCATCTCTTCCAGTGGCAGATTCAAGAGTCATTAATCCCCGTTCAGTACCAACATACAGCACTAATCCGCCACCAGGAACACTTCCATGAGTAAGTTCTGTTACTGTAACCTGAGATTCGGAAAGTGTTGCTTTGAGATTAAGGCCTAATTCAAAGGTTTGAGAGATCAATCCACCAGTTGTTACCTCGTAAACAGCACCGTCTCCATTCGATCCAAGAGCGATGATCTGTTGCGATGAGCCATCAATCGCAAGTCGAGTCAATGCGAAAAGCGGAACAGGTTCACTGGATGACCATGAGGCAATTGGTTCCAAAAATCCATCCACTTGAATTGCTGCAACGTGCATACCGTGTGAAGTAGCTATCGCAACAGAATGAGGTCCATTTTCAGATTCAACAAAGATTGCTTCATAGCCAGTGAACCCCTGAGGGAACCAGTAATCTTGAGTTATTCCGAGTTCATAATCCATTACGGTCATTCCGTAACGAGTGAGTACGTATGCGATTGAATCTTCAACCAGAATACTTCGTACATCATGGTGCATAACTGCCATATTGCCTTCGACAGCATTGAACGTGAGTGGATAACTGTGGTATGATGAATCATTTAACCCAATCTGAATTTCTTTCAAACCAGACATTACCGTATTGCCTTCATCGTTATGGATGTAAAATTCTTCAAGATTTGACAGAGATTCACCTAATGCTAGAGCTGTTTCAGTCCGACTCACATCAATCGAAACAACACCATCTCGATTCACATCCCAACCGTCTGCATCAATGTCAAGTAAAGCATTCGAACGATTTAGTGGGTTTAATCCAAAGTGTACTTCCCATCCATCTGGCATTCCGTCTCCAAAAGAGGGATACAGTGGACGAATAGAGAAGCCATCCCAACTGTACCGATCTGAATCTTCAAGCAGTGGGTCCGTACCAAGCCAAAGATCTTCCCCAACGAATGAAGTTGCATTGGTAGTACATGCAGAAAGTATGTTTTGGAATGACGCATTGACGCCAGTATTGATGAATGGCCATTGTGTAATGACAGATCCCTGCGGAAGAGTGGCAGCACACCACAAGCCGTCAAGTTCAGTTGTAAAGTTACCTGGTGAACCAAAGCGATATTCTTCTGGAGAAGTATATTGTTCTGCAACTGATATGAAACCATCCCTGTTGACATCAAATCCATCGTTATCAGGGTCATCGGTCATGTCGCTGTTGTTCAATGGGTCGAAATAGGGGCAGATGTATCTGAGTGTGACGATATCGAATCCACCAGCACGAGCACACATAGCCGCTTCAAATCCATCAGGCATTCCATCGCCATCAGTGTCTGACATACGGGGATCGAGATACATTCTATCTCCATTCTCATCCAATAGACCTGTCAAACCTCTGGAAAAACCTGGATCATTACAATTTGCAGGATATGGCCAACAATACTCTTCTGTGTTATTCAAACCATCTCTATCGGTATCGAAATCGGCATCTGCTTCGTCGGTGGAATTCATCCCCTCCATCGAAACTAATCGGCCATCGACTGCGTTAAAGATTATGGAATCCACAAAAAGATTCTCATGAACATCGGGAATTCCATCGGAGTCAGTATCTGTTGATGGGGGACCATCACCAGTTGTATCACGAGGGTGTACGTTCGCAACTGGAGAAATCGTTGGGAACTGGGACATGAAGAGGAGCCCCGCGATTACTGCGAGAGTGGAGAGCAAAGTTGTCTGACTTCGTCGCAAAAAAACACCTAAGCGGCTGACGCCGCATGATTTGTCCTTGTCTCCATGCTTATAGGAATGATGGAGCGTTGTTCATACAGTGAAACCCTTTCACATGTCTAAAATTAGATTCTTTCGACTTGAATCATGCGGTGTATTCAATATCCGTCTGTTGCCCCATGAAGTTGATTGGGATGGGGCTATCGATTACGCACCTTGGCACTGGAAGTCGTGGTAACGCCACACTTCTCAGTACTGAATCATCCCACATACTTGTGGATCAGGGATTCAGCGGAGTACAGTTGGAAAAACGATTGAAGCTTCTAGATGTAAGTCCGAATGATCTAGAAGCCATCGTCATAACCCATCATCATGGAGATCACGGAGGCGGTGCGCTGATTGCACAGAAGCGTTGGGGTATTCCAGTCTATGCCAACCATCGAACAACTCAAGAATTGGGCCTTCTTCCTGAATTCACACACAATTTTGAATCCCTAGACGTATTACAATTCTCCCGAGGAACATCATTGTTGCCAGTACCCATACCCCATTCAGGAGCAGAAAACGTAGCATTTGTGGCCAGCCATGGTGGAGAAAGAACCGCCATTATCACAGACCTAGGTTCATGGACTGACGAACTTGTCGACCATGTTCAAGGATGCCAACATATTGCAGTAGAAGCAAACTACGATTCGAACAGGTTGCTCAATGGACCGTATCCCCGTTCTCTGAAGGAACGAATATCAGGTAGAGGTGGTCACTTGTCCAACAAACAAACAGGACAATTTTTGAAACAGGTATGCACTGATCAAACCAGAAGCATTACCCTAACACACCTTTCTGAAATGAATAATGCACCACACTTAGCAGAGTCAACTGTCCTTTTTGAAATCGATGAAGTCTTTGAAGGGGACATCAACATCTCTGGACAAGATGGACCTCACTTTTCGCACTTTATCGGCCGTAGGGACGGAGACGGATTTGCAACAAACGCAATCCAAAGAATAGCTAGAGAATTGCTATGAATCAATAAACAGCAGGTCAATCCCTAAAT
>CAXDRT010000040.1:0-14047 GCA_963991835.1 uncultured euryarchaeote | reverse complement strand
CAGTAGGATCAACCAAAGCGGAATTGGAGCCTCAGAAGCAAGTGTCCCGCCGTCCGAAAGCACCTGCCAAACAGCTGCCATCGGACCTATCGCATTCGATCGGTCATTCGCCCCATGGGCGAAAGCAACGTAAGCAGCAGTGATGATCTGTAGCCAAATGAAGATCCGCTCAACACCCCTGAAACCCTTTACCTCCTGATTAATGTCCGTTCGACGGAGAACGAAGTACAATCCCAAACTAGCAATTGCTCCGATTATCGCTGCCAGAATTATCGAATTGGTAGGCAACCATGCAACATCAGATGTTGGATTCCAACTGCCTGGTATTCCACTATCTTTAGGATTGTATGGTAACCACGCGCCTTTATCTTCAATCCATCCATTCGATTCGGCCCTTGAAAAGAAGCCTTTGAGAGCTTTGAATTGGAGAGCTATCCCCAGTACGAAGAAAGTAGGGAAGGCAAGGATTGGAGCAAGCCAAAGTGATCTTTCTTCTGGGTTTTTCGCATCAAGGATTGTTTTCTTGATAATCCAATACGAGAAGAATGCAAGGATTGCACCCATCAATGGGCTTGCAATCCAACTGAGTACTACTTCCCCTAGTTTTTCCCAGTTGATGTAGTCTGCATCATGGTCGACCTCAAGAACAAGCCCTACGCCAACGATACCCCCTATAATTGAGTGTGTGGTAGAAACCGGAAGGCCAAATCTTGTTGCTATCGTCAGCCAAACTGCTGCCGCCATCATTGCGGCAATGAATCCGAATGCAATGTCTTGTGATATTTCTTTGGAGACCGTGCCATCGTCTCCAAATGGAATCTCTAAAATTCCTTTACGAACAGTCTCAGTTACGGCATCACCAGCGAAGAAGGCACCAGCGAATTCGAATATCGCTGCGATAATTACTGCTTGCTTGAGGGTTAATGCACGAGACCCAACAGAGGTTCCCATTGCATTTGCGACGTCATTCGCACCGATATTCCAGGCCATATAGGCACATACAACTAACGCTAGAGCAATTACAACATATGTGATTGGTTCCATATAGAGTTCTATCGATATAGGGTATATATTCCAAACTCCATATATTCTATATAGGTATATTTAGACGCAAGTCCGATACCATGGCATCCGGTCCCGGCGATACTTCTTTGCGCAAAATCCAATCAACTGGCGGTGGGACCTTCACCCTAAGTTTACCAAAACAGTGGGTTATCAAGCAACATCTGAAAACAAGAGACGCCATTAAGATCGATTGGAGGCCAAGTGGAGCGTTACGATTGACACCTTTGGAATTCGATAATACAACAGTCAGAACAATAATCTATGATTTAGAAAACCTCCCCCAAGAGAGTCTCTTCGACCATCTTATGGGTGCCTATATCGCAGGAGCTGATATCATAAAAGTACGATATAAGTTGCAGAATCAGAGAAATTTACGGCAACAAATCCGTCGATTTTTGAGGGCTACTCGTGGCTTTGAAATGTATTCGGAAGAGGAGAATGAATTTGAATTACGTTGCCTACTTAATACTGGAGACATGCCGATTTCTTCAAGCCTCAATCGTATGTACTTGCAACTTTCCAGTTCGATACGGGACATTCTAAGTGTGTTCCAAGGAGAGGATCCATCGTTTCTTGACGATTTGGATGAGCGTGAAAGCGAAATTGATGCACTCCTCCACCTAATAGAGCGCCAGGTAAGACTGCTGGTTGACAATTATTCCATTGCTACCAAACTGAACATGACTCGGATTCAATCCCTTGAATCAGGCAATCTAGCGCGTTCACTCGAACGCATGATGGACCATGCAATTCTTATTGGAATGAATGTGAAAGTTAATTTCGATAAATTAGCTCACAAAGGAAACACATCTTCGTTGAACAAATTACCCGAATGGCAGAACTCACTCAAAGAATTGATGATCAATATACGAATAAGAGATGCTAAGCGAATTGAAGAAGCACGCACAAATCTCAAGATGATTCAAAATGAGTTGAAGGAAAATGAACGAACGCTCTTCAAGGATACGAACAAGCATGAATGGGCACTGCACGAGTTGACTGTTTCAGAATCCATTCGCCGACTCTGTGCATATGCTCGAGACTTTGGAGAGTCTCTGATCAACATGAATGCGTACAAGGGAATAAGGCGAGACTTAAAAGATGTTTAAAAATACACTTAATGTGTTTATTACACCTATGTGTTGGCCTTTTCACCTCTCCTTTGAATAGGTCGGATGCCTACTTCTATACAGGGACAACAATGGATATCGAACTTGAGACCTACGTAAACCAAACAATGGATAGACAACAGTATAGGAGTGGAATTTTCTCCAGTCTTCTTGAGCGATATGCTCGTGCAGTTGCATACTACAGAGCTCCAGTAGATATCCGCGGGATCCCTGCGAAGGAGGAATAATAATGGACACGTACTTAGAAAGCTATATTGAAAATGTAATGGATAATATTGAATATCGAAATGGAATTCGATTTTTACCTGGATGGATGAATAAGATCCTATCAAGTATCCGCCGCTCCTGATTCAACGGCAACAGTCTTGAATGATTGGTTTCATGTCAGCCCATGAGGAACTGGGCGCCGCATCTTATCGGCTTGGTCACTCCTCTATCCGCAATCATCTGTTTGATGATCGGTGGTTGGTGGATGATTGCCCCCATCGTTCTTTTACTCGGAATTTATCCTTTCATGGATACACTTGCTGGCTCTACCACGGTTCATGATATTGAAGACGAAGGAAAAGGTCACGACTTTATTGTCCATTTACATGGCCTGCTGGTGCCACTTATTGTTGCAGCGTTGCTGTATAGGGTGTGGGACGGTCTCGGTTCCATTTCCATTCTCGTTCCAATTCTATGCGCAGGTTTGGCCACAGGAGCCGCAGGTGTTGTAGCCGCACATGAACTCGGTCACAGGAAACCTAAATCGTTCAGTTGGTGGCTTGCTCGTCTCGATCTTTTCTCCGTTCTTTACCTCCATTTTACTATTGAACACAACCACACGCATCACAAACATTGGGCCAGAGAAGTTGATCCAACAAGTTCTCCTTGGGGCAGAAGCATCTATCTACATTTATTGCGAACAGTCCCAATGCAACTAAGAAACGCCTTTAGAATACGTAAAAAAGATGCTACAATATCTGTAATCTTGGAACTTGGTTTGTTGATTTCTCTTGCTGTTTGGGGGATGGAATACTTGGTTGCTTTCCTCGGCCAAGCAATCGTAGCAATCTATCTCCTTGAATTTGTGAATTACATCCAACATCATGGATTGCTTCGTGGAGAAGACGAGCGACCTAACGCATCCCATGCTTGGGAAAGTCGAAGCCGTTGGTCAAAATATACTCTGATGAATTTGACACTGCATGCCGCTCATCATCTTCGTTCAAGCACACCTTATGAGCGCCTCAGGCCACATGATGAATCTCCTCAGTTACCTGGAGGTTACTATCAGATGTTTTGGATAGCGTTGATTCCACCACTCTTTCATCGAATGATGAGAAAGCGTGTTGATTATTCTGGAGGAATTGGTGGAGCATAGCCCCCATTGACCGCTTCCTGAACAATTTTCATGTCTGATTCGACCATCATTTGAACCAATTCCTCGAAGGTTGTTTTGGTTTCCCAACCCAACTTTTCCTTTGCATAACTTGGGTCTCCGATGAGCAGATCAACTTCAGCTGGACGGAAGAATTTCGGATTTGTACGAACACGAACGACGCCTGATTGGTCTGTAGCGATTGTATCTGCGTCTTCGCCAGACCAAGTAAGGTCCATTCCAACGTGAGAGAACGCAAGAGAAATCATGTCGCGAATGCTGTGAGTTCGTCCTGTAGCGATGACATAATCATCAGGCTTGTCTTGTTGAAGCATCTTCCATTGCATTTCAACATAGTCGCCAGCAAATCCCCAATCACGCTTCGATTCAACGTTTCCAATGTAGAGGCATTCATCGAATCCATGCTTGATACGAGCAGCCATCATCGTCACTTTTCGTGTAACGAATTCAAGACCACGTCGTGGGCTTTCGTGGTTGAATAAGATTCCAGTACAAGCAAACATATCGTATGATTCACGATAGTTTCGAGTGATTTCAAACGCCATAACCTTTGCACATCCGTACGGAGAACGTGGATGGAATGGGGTTTCTTCGGATTGTGGAACTTCTCGGACTTTTCCGTATTGTTCGCTTGAACCTGCTTGGTAAAATCGGCAATCTGGTGAATGCTTTCGGATTGCTTCAAGACATCGAAGTGCTCCAAGACCAGTAATGTCTGCAGTCATCATTGGAGATCGCCAGGATTCAGGAACGAAGGACATTGCACCAAGGTTGTAGAATTCATCTGGCTTTACTTGATGAACTGCGTTATCAATCGAGTTCTGATCAGCAAGATCGCCATTGAGTAAATGGAAATTATCGTTACTCATCAAATGGTTGATGAGGTTGCGGCCTAGGCTTGGCTGAGATACTCTACGAACCAGTCCATAGACGATGTATCCCTTTTCCAGAAGTAATTCTGCTAGGTATGAACCGTCTTGGCCCGTGATTCCCGTAATGAGGGCAGTCTTTCCGCTCATATCGAATCCTGAACCTTTCCTCTTTTCAAGTCGTCGGAGTTATTTTCGAATGGAATATTCCACATTTATACAAATGTAGAAAAACACAGAGGCAATCCCTAGAAGAGTATATCATCTGTATATCCGAGGCAAATTTATGCTGGTAGTTAACGATTTAACCAAAAGCTTTGGTTCAGGTTCAAACAAGTTACACGTCCTCAAAGGCGTGGATATGAGCATCACAAAAGGCGAAATGGTTGCCTTAATGGGTCCTTCAGGTTGTGGAAAATCTACATTGTTAAACATCATCGGAGGCCTCCTCTCTGCTGACGGTGGAGAAATCGATCTTGAAGGCCGTAAATACGGCAAGCAGAAACCTTCTGATGTTGTCGACATTCGCCGAAAGGGAGTTGGATGGATTTTCCAAGACTTCCATCTCGTACCTTCACTTTCAGCAAAAGACAACGTTGCTATGGCTCTCGAACTCTGTGGATACAAAAGCGAAGAAGCTGAAGAGCGTGCAGTTGCTGCTCTGAATGAGGTCGGACTTGGCGATCGAACTCATCATATTCCAGATCAATTATCTGGCGGTCAACAACAACGTGTTGCAATTGCTCGAGCGATTGCAGGAAAGCGGTCTATACTTCTTGCAGACGAACCTACTGGTAATCTTGATATTGCCAGCGGTAAAGAAATCATGGAATTGTTCAAGAGATTGTGCAGTGACGAAGAGAATCCTATGTCGATCTTGATGGTTACACACGACCCAGATCTCGCAAAACAAGCCGACAGAATGTTGCTCTTACGTGAAGGTAAAACCTTTGCAAGCGACATACGAACGGCTTGGGGAATAGAGGAGGAATGATTCTATGTCAGAAGAAAGCGAACAAAAGAATGTCGAAATCTCTGAACCAAAAGAACACGGCCGTCTTGGTTCAATCATTCACAAAGTCAGAGAACTTCCATCCAATTACAGAATGGCATTTGTTAGTTCATGGAGAAACAAAGAGCGTGGACTTGCAGTATTTGCTGGGGTATTCCTTGCATCCCTCGTTATTACGACTGTCCTTTCCTATGGCGTAGGATTGAGCCAAATTTTCCTCGCAACCTCCCTCGAGGGCGAACCTGTCGATGCTAAAATTGAATTCGACCGTAAGCCAGCAGAAGGGACTGAAGGTTGGACGAATAATTCCACAGTGATGATGGAAGTTTGTGACGAGCTTGTTGCAGATTTCGTGGAATTCACAGACTGTGCCTTAACGTTAGGTCGGCAAGGGATTCACGGTGGTGGTTTCTTTAACGAAGATTTCATTGTTGCTCAACCGCTAGAAATGAGATCAATGGAAGCGAGTGGGAATCCGTTATGGGAAGATATCAAATTCAATTATCCTGAACTCGAAGATGCAGGTCCACCTATTTCAGAAATGCGTGGAATTCGATTCATGGGCCCAGGTGCCTTTGACGGTGAATTGGCAGACAGATTTAGTGGTAACATCATCGATGGTCTTGGGGAATGGCCTTCGCCAGAGGAAATGGAAGACCAACGCGGTTTGATTCTTCCATCAAACATTGTCTCGGATGCGCGAGCACTCGTTGGTGACAAAATCGATACACTTTCGTTCGTTTATGTGACTCAAACATCAGAACTTGGTTCTGATTCCATCACCAATGAGAACTGTGCGGGAGAAATCACGAGCGAAGTAAATGGGCAGACATATTGCCGAGAAGAATTTGTTGTTGAAAACTTGACCATTCTTGGTGTGTACGATCCGTGGGACTTCGGAAACCCAACACTTCCTCCAAATCCTATCTTTGCTTCTCTTACTTCCTTATCCGATGAACAACAACGAACTCTCATCGATAACGATCACATCTACCTCTCAATGTCCGTTAATCGCTCACTGATTCCATCCTCTTCAACCACTGAAGCAGCAGAATGGCTTGAAGACCTTGGTATGAGAGTCGGTGACAGAGAATACGCAAACGGAACAGTCGAAGTGTTTTACTTCGATATCGTAAGTGGAACAATCACCTTCTTGCAAATCTTCCTTGGCCTTATCCAAGCGTTTGATTACATCATCATGATTCCAATTGTTGTTCTATCAATTGCAGTGTTGATTTACGGTTTGGTTTTGAGTCTGGAACAACGAAGACGAGAAATCAGTATCCAGCGAGTCATAGGAGCTGATACTCAACGATTGAGCGGAATGGTTCTGCTTGAATTATCTGTGATCGCTTTCGCAGGATGGGTTGTTGGCTATCTGCTTGCCATGATTGCGGTACCGATTGTTCTCTCCGCAGTAGGGTTCTTGGTGTTCTCAGAACTTACAACTGAAGTCAATCCTGCTTTGTCGTTTGCTGCAACACTCTTTACTGCATTTGCCACACTCGGCGTAGCCTTGCTCTTTGGACGTAGTCGCACACGCGAATTCATTGAAATGGAAATAGACGAAGGTGTACGAACGATTTCGGAGAAACGTCCTCCACGACGTTGGCTTCATTGGACAATGTTTACCATTGGTATGCTATCGTTCACTGATACTGCTCTTGAGCAAAATGGCAGTGAAGACGGCCTGTATTCCAACTTCTTCCTCGAAGGACTGTTCGGAATCTTTGGTCCGTTTTTCTTGTGGATTGGCGGTGCACTTCTTCTCGCTTGGTTGGGCGCAAAAGGTCCTTACATTATGCAGTTCATCTTTGGAAAGACTGCGTTATTGAAGGATGTCAAGCGTGGCCTGAAAGGTTCAGGTTCTTCTGAATCCATCAATCGACTCTCGGTCATTATGCTTCTTACGCTCTCGATTGTAACGCTGGCGGCGGTACAAGGATACACAGGGACACTGGTTGATGAGAGAACCGCTGATGCAAATGTAGGTTCAGAATTGCAGATGGTCATGGATGGTCCTCGAAACCAATCTCAAGTTGAAACCATTCTTACTGAATATTATCCCGATGGAGAAATTGTTGCAATGACAGTTCCTCAAATATTACTCACTCCTACAACGGGTGGAGAGACCTATCTGACCTATGTTCTAATGAACAACAGTGATGAAGTGTTACGATGGAATCAACAAGCGATTCCTGGAGATGGATCCGATCCTTCAATTTACGGTGGTATGACATTTTCAGCTGGCGAAGATGCAGCCTATGGTTTGGATTTGTGGGGTTCAGGACGCCGAAGTAATGATGCAGAAGACATTATTCTCTCTGCTTCAGATTCTCGCTCCGAAGTGGTCAATTTCACATACAATGACATCGATTTTGTCCCATCGAACATCTCTGAAGAAGATAGAATCGGACTTTTATTCGCTTTTGCAACAGTCCTAGATACCGACTTGAGTGATACTGATTTGTCAAATGAAAACTTTGCCTATCGAGACTTTGGTCGAACGAATTTCATTGGTGCAGATCTAAGTGGTGCAAACTTCTCAGGTGCAAATCTAAGCGAATCACTCTTTATCGATACAGATATTACTGGTACGAATTTCTCAGAAGCGAACCTCGAAGGAGCAATTTTCTTTTCTTTTGCATCCCTAATAACTGTAGAAGACCCAGAACAGCCTACATTGGATGAAATTATTGAGCGTATAGGGCGTTATGATCTCAACGTTACTGAAAGCATTGAAGGCATGATTTGTCCAAATGGAGAAACAGCCCCAGACGAGGCATGCACAATCTTCTCTGATTTCTCACAGTTCCCTGAGTTGCTCCAACCATTTTTGTTTATGCAATCGAGGGATGTTGTCATCACCCCGTACCAAGAGGAATTGAGGTACATTGGAGTACACACATTCATTCCTGGCGTTCCGAGTGCTGCTATGGGTTCCTCTCTGATTATTTCAGAAGAATCGTGGAGATCATTTGTTGGAGATGAAAAGGCAAATAATCATACTTCGACAACCTGGATTATCCACCTTCCTGATATCGGTGGAGATGACTTGAAGGCACTCGCTTCGATTGTCGAAGCAGATTCTCGAGTATCGAGCACAAACGATTGGAAAACTGCTCATGAAGCAGTTGAGCGAGATGGTGGTCTGATCTTTGGAACACCTGGGCTTCTCTCATTACAATTCGTTGTGGCGAGTATTGCAGCTGTAGCATCAGCCTTCGTTTTCTTGTCGTTGGTACTCACGCAACGTCAAAAGGAATTGGCGATTCTCCAAGCGATTGGAGCGAGTCCAAATCAGATTATTCGACTTGTTCTGTTTGAGATTCTGTCGATTGTTCTGGTTTCGATGTTGCTTGGAATTATTCTCGGTATTGGTGTCGCGTTCTCCTTCAACGGATTCTTCGACGTCTTCGGGTTCATCTTCCAGATATTTGGTGGAACGTCCACGGTGATCGAACGTGAGTTGGTCTATCCATGGGTTCAACTCGGTTTAGTAACGTTCTCTGTTTTCGTAGCGGTTGTTCTTGCATTGGTCGTAACAACACGTCGAGCACTTAGCGCCGATCTTGCAAGTGTTCTCAAGGGGGAGTGAAGTATGTCGGATATTACAAAGAAAAGTATTCTCGAAGCAGATGGCCTGTATCACGTGTATGAATCGAAAGCTGAAGATGGAAACGTTGTAGCATTACGTGGTCTGTATATCAATATGAACGAAGGTGAAGCAGTTGCTGTTGTAGGACCTTCTGGGTCTGGAAAATCAACGCTTCTGAAATGTCTTGGAGGATTAATGAAACCAAGTGCAGGTTCAGTAACGCTTGATGGAAACAACATGACTCGACTGAAAGGAAAAGAGTTGGTACGATTGCGCCAAAAGACAGTCTCCTTCATTTTCCAAGAAGGAAACCTATTGCCTCATCTCAATGCAAGAGACAATGTTGCTGAACCGCTGCGAAATCAAGGTGTTCGTTCGAAAGAGGCGCTGAAAAAAGCAGATGAAATGCTTGAACGACTGAGTATGCCTCACAGAGCAAGAGCATTACCAAAGATGCTCAGTGGTGGTGAGCAACAACGTGTTGCAATTGCACGCGCTCTTATCACAAATCCACGTCTTATCTTGGCCGATGAACCAACAGGTGCTCTTGATCCTATTACAGGACGAGCAGTTCTTGATATCTTCAAGGAACTAAACGAAACTGAAGGGGTCTCGTTCCTTATTGTAACACACTCAAAGGAAGTAGCCGCATTTGCTAACAGAAGTCTCGAACTTCGAGATGGGCGATTCGTTGCAGAACATGGAGCAGAAATTGATGTTGAAGATTTGACTGAAGGACGAGAACTCCTCATCGATGACTTAGGAACTGTGACGCTTCCTCCTGATTTGCTTGTTCGAATTGGAGGCTCTGGCCGCTATTCTGTTGCACTTGCTGAGAGTGGAATGCTTACCCTACAAGGAGAATCATATTCGACAATTGGTGAACTTGTCCTCTCTGCAATCTGTCCTGCTTGTAAGCATGATTATGGGGAAAGCGAAGAGCAACAATGTCCATCATGTGGTTCTAGTCGGCCGATGGTGGAGGCTTCTTCATGAAACAAATCGTCTCGGTCTTGAGTTATATCGAAGGAATCTCTGCATTGATTCTCTTTGCAGTTGCAATGCCAGTGAAGTATATTGGAGGCGACCCATCGCTTGTATCTCTTGTCGGACAAATCCATGGCTTCCTTTTCCTAGCCTTCCTAGGAGCACTCTTCTATGGAGTTGGAAGACACTGGAACATGACCGCTCTGTTTCATGGATTTATCGCAGCAGTCGTTCCAGCAGGACCGTTTCTGTTCGATGGAATGCTCATCAGTGGCGAGTATGACCTTGAAGAGCCATCAAGCTGATTTGACGCCTTGTGGCCACAAGACGAGAATGAGTGTCTTTCCTTTTGTCTTTGGTGTATGCGTTGATTCTGGATCCATCCAAACAATCGATCCTGTTGGATAGGTACCGTCTTCATCCCAGACTTCTCCTTTGAGAACAACGTACGCTTCACCACCTGGATGCATGTGGGGCATGAACGCATCCACTGTGACTTCGGAGTCTGCTTCGTAAAGAACGAGTGAAGTCTTTTCTTCCCGCTTGAGTTTACCCAAACGCACACCTGTTTCAAAATCTCTCCATGAGATGTTCTCTTCAAGCCAATCTTCATCGATAGAAAATCCGAGCCATTGTGACATGTCGTGTGTGAAGACCATGTTCATCCCAGCCACAATTCTTTGAAGAGATATTCGGTGTGAACTTCAGGTATCCAACAATTTTAGTTGTTCCTCGCCTAAAACAAGAGTAGGCCTGAAAAATCCACGAACATCCCAAACTATGGATTTCGTGAGAATTAGTTGACGAAGTATTATATTCCAAAGTTTAGGGACGCCTAACATGGACATAAAAGAAATTTTAGACCCAAAGAAGCTTTTAATCACAATTGGAACACTGGTCATTGTCATTTCGATACTCGGAATGGCAAACAGTGAAGACTGGGCTGAATGGGGTTGGGATGACGAACCAGTCGGAGATCACGATGCTGCATATGAACAAATGTGGGCATTACACATGTTACCTATCGGAGTAATGGCTATTGGAACTGGATTATTTGTCACAGGTAAATCTCTCGCTCAAATGTCCATGATTTCTTCTGCAGCAGTCATCGTCATCATCGGCGGTGGAATGGGATACATGACAGGAGAGCATGGTTACGATGGTGCTCCACCTGCTGTCTGGCTGATTATACCACTTTTTACAATCTTCTTGACTTTACTTCTCGGAATCACAGGATATATGCTTTACAAGGACCTTGAAAAATCACAGGAGGCCTAATTATGAGTGATAGAAATCTAATTCCTTACTTCTTAGTCCTAGGACCTCTTTTCCTTGTAGGGGCATACATGAACTGGCCTGCATCAGATCTAATCGGTCAGCGTGGAACAGACTCTTTAATCAACGAAGCAGATTCTCTCATGCCACTGTTAATCGCAGCAACACTTGGTACACTGATGGTTCTTAGCGGCCTATACTTACTCATTTCAGATATGATGTCTAGTGCTACTGGAATGAACAAGCAATTGTTGAGTATTGCTAGTGTTCTAGTAGTACTAACTATGGCATTCTTCATCACTGGAATGGGAAGCAATGTTTCAGTAATAAATTTCGAAGAGGCAGAAATCGATGATGATGAGGATGAAGCGTATACCTTTCCATCAGAGGTGGAACAAGATTCTTCTCAGCGCATAGCATTCGAAACAGGTAATACAGTATGGCAAATGTCTCCTGTAACATGGGGACTATCTCTAATTTTGGTCGGACTAGCAGCATTCATGACTAAGCGTCCAGAATCTGCTATGGACTACATTTTACCGGCACTTATGCCAGTTGGAACCCTTTTCCTTAGCGTGCCAATCATAAACAACCCTGGCATGTTTGGAATGGTTTTCCCAGTTGTCTTATTGGTTCACCTCATCATAGGTGGTCTCATGCTTGGTGGCAAGCTTTCAGTTCCTGGTGCAACCGAGGAGAGTGCTTGAAATGGATCAATTAAAGAAAATCCTTAACCCGAAAATCTGGCTAATTATTATGGCTTTACTTCACGCAGCAGTTGGAACCATTCTTGGAACAGATTGGGGCGACGAACCTCAAGTTTTGATTGGAGGATTCATGTTACTTACGTCGATAACAATGTTGTATGTCGCTTTCTTTATGCATGGACAGGAGCAAGCAAGATTGACAGCGGTAATCGCAGGACCTGCATGGGTTTGGTTTGTCGTTGTCTGTGCAATGGGCCTCACTTGGCAAATAGGCGCTGGTGATCCAATGGAGATGACTTTTGCAGAAAACCTTCCACCTATCGCAATGTGGGGATTGACTGCTCTCAGCGGTGTTCTACATGGTAATTTCCAAGACCTGATGTCAGGAACTGATGCTGTTGCAGAGGCTTCTGAATAAGCAATCAAATCCAAACATCGTTTGATGCTGTAAGATCGCTTTCAGCCTCTCCAGTGTTAACGACGCCAGATGGTTCAATGAGCATCACTTTACACTCTTCGTGAGCGTAAGGACGGTGCTTCATACCTTTTGGTACAACGTACATTTCTCCTTGTGAGAGCTCCATTGTTTCCGATTCAAATTCGATGAACATCGTTCCCTCGATAACAAGGAAGAATTCATCGGTATCACCATGATCATGCCAAACGAAGTCTCCCTTTAGTTTGACAATTTTAATCTGATAATTGTTGAGTTCTGAGATGATTTTCGGAGTCCAATGTTCCGAAAAGAGAGCAAATTTTTCTGAGAGATTTACTTTATCCATTTCCTTTCACTAGTCGTCTCCAACAGGAATGTACTGATTGGTTTTTCCCGTAAATTGTGATGTATGGGTATATATCTCACTATGAAGACCCATTAATATGGGTCGAAGGAGATGGATAGTTTCCTTGATGTTCCTTTTCTTGGTTTCATCATGGACGCCAGCAGTGGAAGATGCCCTTCAAGACCTCCCTCATATTCAAGAAACGTTCTCCAATGATGTGAATGGTTCTGATGATTACACGGTCGTGTATCAGTTGGACATCCCTGATGAGGCTCAATACAACAATGATCCAGTTCCATATTCAGTAGATTCCAGTTCAAGTATTGATTTCACCTTCGATCGAGTTGCTTACTATCTTGAATTAGAAAAGCCAAATGAGGGGCGAACCTGGGTGTTTGTCTCTTTCCCAAGTATAACCACGCATGCTGATGAAGTAGGAGTTCCAACCTTTAATTCTGGAATCGTCCATAATCAACTCTTAACAGATGTTGAAATTCAATCCAATCATCCAAATCTATCCACACTTGGTGTCATTGATACTGGAGTCATCGAATTCTGGGGGACAAATTATGGAACTTCAAACGACTTAGGAGTTCCAAATGGAGACGGTTCGAAATATGACTTTGCAGACGCTCAATACAGTGTTAATTCCGCGGGTTACGGGAGTATGCAAGTACACGACTACGAATCAGGTCAAACGCTCTTTGCTTACAACGCGTGGGGTGGCTCAAATATCGACGATCTCGGAATAGGGAGTAATCCTGATCAAGAGAAAGATCCTGATTGGACCTTTGCTTCGAATGCTGCCGAATATTCGCTGAAAAGCATGACCATTTTAGTGCGCTCAGGCCCTACTCCATCTGAATTAATGATTACATTACAATCACCAGATAATCATCAAATCGTTCAACGTGATGAATACAACAAAGGTATTTTTCCAGTGAGTGGTTCAACAGAATATTCAGTTGATCTCATTGAAGGACGATACATCACGCTTGAAACAGACTTTGAATCAGAGTGGGTCTCAGTTGCAGTGCCTCTAAGTTCGAATTTCTATGGATCTATTGAGGTCCCAACAGGATGGCATCGTCTTGAATTCCGATTCATGAATAACGGTAATCAGTTGGCCCTACACACCGTGAATCCAGTTGGTGTAGGGGAAGTATTCATTGTTGCAGGCCAATCCAACTCTGCGAATTCTGGCGACGCTCCACTTACACCCACTGACTCAAGAGTAA
>CAXDRT010000039.1:0-14196 GCA_963991835.1 uncultured euryarchaeote | reverse complement strand
CGGCATACGAGATCTAGTACGGTCTCGTGGGCTCGGAGATGTGTATAAGAGACAGTCTCAATAGCGCAGCACTTGATCCCCAAGTGAAGTGTGAACAGGGATTTACGGCCCCCCCAGTTGAAAAATCTGCCTGCAAGGACTGAAAGAAGTTGTTTGATCTTCGTAGCCTTGAGAGCCTCGTCTGTTACGTCCCCGACCACTTCAACGAGTGCTCGACTGTTGAATGCCGTGTAGTTTTCTCCAGATTCTGCCATAACCTCACCTCAGATGTAAATTCGTCCTCGCTTGCGGAATACATACCAAACGCCAAGTGACATGATTGCAAAGAAAGCGCCAAGGATTGCAAGTCCAGCCTCAGCATTTGCAATATCTCCGTCAACTGTTGATGTCTCTTGAGCAGTAACCATGCCGCCTAAAACAAGGAACATGAATCCTACATCGAATACAAGGAATACAATCGCGTACCAGTAGTATTGGAAGTGAAATTGAATCATCGCATCGCCGATAGGTTCGCTTCCACATTCAAATGTTGAAAGTCGACGAGGATAGAGGCTGTGGTCCCGCTCATATCCTTCAAGAAGATAGGACCTGGTTATGTGTGGTCGAGAGGGGTCAGTCCGTGGACGAAGAGCCCATGACATGATGAAATTCGTCATCGGCATAAGGATGCCAACCACGGTAAGGAAAGCAATTGAAAGATAGGCACTTGGAACAGAACCTGCATCGACCATTGTACATCGCCTCAGAAAGCATGCGCTCTCTGAATAAACCGACTTGAATACCCACCATAAGCGTTCCCAGTCAACCACGCGTTAAACAGGGCTTGATTGAGGGGTTTGTAAACAACTGAAATCGAAGATTTAACGACGACGACTGATGATGAATCCGAGAAGAACGAGGAAGACGAAACCGCCACCAGCAGCAAGAACTGTGCTGTCTTCTGCAAATCCAAAGAGAGAGGATTCAACATCGCCGGTTACTTCGAATTGTTGATTGACTCGCCCGATTACACCAATTTCTTCTGGCTGGGCTGAAATTGTGAAATCGAAGGTATCTTCAAATTCTGCCTCGTATGGAGTCTTAACAATTACAGTGATGATCTTGGTTTCTCCTTTGTCGATATAACATTCGAGTAAAGCCTGTTCCTTGTCAATGAGGGAGCAATCCTTATCCGGATCATCTATATCGAGGTTAATTTTCCAGCCTCGAAGGTTATCAGAAGCAAATATCTCAGTTTTTGTTCGCACATTTCCATCGTTACG
The DNA here is from genome assembly GCA_963991835.1 of uncultured euryarchaeote. Taxonomy (GTDB): domain Archaea; phylum Thermoplasmatota; class Poseidoniia; order Poseidoniales; family Poseidoniaceae; genus MGIIa-L2. The sequence goes on along the minus strand of CAXDRT010000039.1, from coordinate 12,934 downwards.
GATTTCAACATTAAACTCCAATCGATCAGGATATGTTACTTCGAATGAAGCTTGTTCTGGTTGAAGGATTTGAAGGTTAAATATCTCTTTAACGCTCAATGAAACAGTTGCTACACCACTACGATTTGCAGCGTTTGATTTGCTTGTAACAACGATGTTGAGATTACCACCTTCGCCAGTCATAGTCGCTTCATTGACCTCGATTTTGAGTTCGAGATAGATCTCATAAGGCCTGACGCTGTGACCTTGACTGAGATTAAGCGTGAAATACATTTCCTCTTCTGCTGCATCTGCGGTATTTTCGAGGTAAGGATCTCCCGATGCATCGGTGACGAAACGGCTGTTGTTTTCATCCCAAATACCGTAGCCAAATGGAACAGCTAACTCATCACCAATCGGTAAACCGGTTGCAAAAATTGTTCGTGTTGCGATACCTGTTAGTCCAGTGAGTTCAATCACTGCGATATCGTCACCATTACCCATATTTCGCAACCAAAGACCAATTGTTTCATCATCACCAGGAGCGAGAATTAGTTCACCTGTACGGCCATTGAGACCACCATCTTCAAGACGGACATCCATGGCATAATCTCGGGTTGTAAGGAATGCAGTGAATTTCAATTCTCTCTGATTGTCTGGAATTCCATCTGAATCTTCATCGATGCTGTTTGAATCGCCTTTGTTGGTTACTCGAATTGTCAGCGTAGTATATTCATCCGTATCAGTCACCGTGACGACACAGAAAATTTGCTTGGACGTGCGAGCGTCGACTGCAACTTCAGTAAATCGATTGCCCGATACATCCTCGAAGTAGAAAGACCAACCTGGCGAGGCTGTTTGACTGATCACACTGAGTCTGAAACTGTCTTCGACGTTTCCTGTGTTGTCAATTTCGAATGGGAATTTTACCTCGTTGTTTGTCTTTCCCGTTTGCGTCATTGCCGTCGAGATGACTTCGAATTCATGAACTTCTGCCACCGAGACCGAGAGAGTTACTTCATCATAGGGTTGACCACCTGATGAAGGAGCGACTGAAAGAACGATGTTAACCACCTCCGTAGCAAGTGCATCCGTTGGTAGAGTAACCGTGACGTCGACCGTATCTTTTCTCTGAGGCGTGTGTTTTGACTCGAGTGAGACGACATTTTTCTCAAGATCAACAATCCATCCCGCTGGAAGAGAGGAAGGCGTGATTCTGAAATTATCTACGCCATTACCTGTATTCTCAACAGTAACCGTGGTCGTAGCACTCGTACCTGGTTCAATGTTGTTGAGTTGTGATGAAGTTGTAGAGATGGTTGCACCAAATGATTGGCCAACGATAACTGTTAGTTCTGCATTGCACTTGACAGTCGTCCCGTCTTTTCCTTGAATGGTTATTGTTTGCTCTTCTCCTGCTGTAACCGAGTCGTCAGGAGTGACTTTGAGATTGAATTCTTTGCTCCCACTTCCACCATCATACGGAAGTAGACCACTGGTGCCTCCAACGAATGCAACCCATCCAGCTTTTGGACCAGCAGCTGCTGCACGGATTGTCCAATCTGAATTTCCTTCATTAGCGAATATGGCTTTCAATGTACCATCAGCATCAGGTTCGATACTCATCGTTGTTTTTGAAAGTGTGAGGCCACATTCTTTCAGGACTGGAACCGTGATGTCAAACTCTTGTACATCCGAGGAGTTGCCTGTTGGGTCGGAGGTTACTGTTCCAGTAATCTCCCAACAATACTTATCGGCTTCTTCTTCGTTATCGACGTCTAAAGAAACGATGACTTCTTCTGTCTCGTTTGCCCCTAGTGAAACGGTTGTATCGGATAGAGAAGGAGAAAGATCCCCTTGGCTTGAACATGCCCCATCCGTAATTTCATCAAGAACGAGATTAACATCTGCTTGATTTTGACCAGTATTTTCAACGACAAGGACCCATTCAGTTGTTTCTTCTCCACCCCATGTTTTGCTGGAGACCACCATTGACAAATCAACGCCAAAGAGAGCGTTTCCAGAGCCATCACCAGCAGTTGTAGTCACTGTTGAGGTCTCAGTAGCAGGCTGGCCTGGTACTTCAGGAGGCTCTGGAGATTCTGTTGCTGTTGCAGTGACCGTCGTATCACACGATGATTCTGCATTGACTGTAAGCGCAACAGTCATGGTTGCTTCTTCATAGGAGCCCGATTCTATTGCACCACTGATTTGAGTGATTGAGGATGTATATGCGCCGCATTCTTGAGTCCCTTCTTCTGCTGTGCTCAGTTGAACAGTTACTGCAGTTGATCCTTGATTGTAGACTCGAACAGTGTATTCACCAGACTCTCCTGGATTGACATTTTGTGCTGAAGGATTGACTGTTAGCAATATGCTCGCATCTCGCCCTTCATCTGCTGAAACCAATGGAGCAGAAAGAGGCATCATGGAGAATAACATGAGCGAAATAAGGAAAATCGCAAAGTGTCTGCTGCCAGATGCGCTTGTCAAGAATATCCCTCTCCTATTCAAGGGGAGGTGTTGACCTATCAAAAGGATGTCCTTTCCTGTTCACGAATTATGCAAGAACAAACTGTTCGACGCTCGCTCCACAATTTGCACATGCTTCAAGACTTTGAACATCGCAATCTGCAGTACCATTTCTATGATACCGGGCACCACAACCAGGACATCCCTGCATTGGTCCTGTAATCTGTCCTCTGCATGACCAGCACATTAGCGCTGATTGTTGTTGAACAATGGGTGGAATCCCTTTTTGTTCCGCAGAAATGACCTCTGATTCTTTCTTGGAGCGAAGGAGAAGAACACCAAGAAGGACAATTGCAACCAGAATAATTCCAATGCTTGAGTACAAGAGGGTCTGGCTATCCGAGGATGAATCAGTAAACGAAGCGGTAATGTCGATATCAACATTTGTCGTTGGATTGGATACTTCTTGTGTTCCAGCAAGTTGGAATGTTAGTTGCTGTGTGCCAGTGGCTGAGCCTGAGAGTACTACAGTAAATTGTTGTGAATCGCCTGCGACAATATCCACGATATCTTCCTCTACAAGAGCTGCTGTTAGACCTTCACTGGTTTGGATTTCAAGCCTATGCGAAAGGGGAACGTTGCCAGTATTTGTCAAACGAACTTGGAGTGTTCCAGAACCTGAATCATCGATGGTTGAGAGCCCTGTAATTTTCCAATCAACACCTCGACTTTCAGCAACGAGGAGACTTGTTTCCTCGACGAGTGAAACCTCGTCTCCTGAAAGTGTGAAACTAAAATCAGGTTGTGAACCGACTTCTACAGTCGATGGTATGATGATTGAACAAACGACTGGCACAACATCACCCAATGCAACTTGAGTTACATCGAGACAATCTCCGAAGAGGCCTGGAGAAAGGGAGATTGAAACATCAGGCCTCCATATTGTTTCAGCATCGTTGGTCAATAACCAGGTGAAGGTTAATTCCTGGTCAGCAGGATGTGATCCTGGGCCAAATGGGTGATCGAAGCTACGGCCATCTTCGAAATCCAAACTCTTGAATGTTAATTCTGGCTGTGGTAAAGACAGAACTTCAAGTACGCTGCTCCATGAATATCGATCTGAACCGTTGTCTAGATTAAGTGTGATTTGACCTGAAAGGGCGTCACCATTTCCTACAATGCTAATCAGGATATTCTTCGAATTGTCCGTCCATGCCATCTCAATTGGCTGAAGTGTTGATTGTACTTGCCAACCTGTTGGTAACGACATGCTTGGCTGGAATGTGATATCGACGTTTCCTCGATTTTCAATCGTAAACAAGAGATTCACTGTTGCATCTGGACGAGGTGTTCCAATTCCAGATTCTAGTAAAATCTCAACTTCCCGGACTTCCTTTATTCGAATTGGAATATCGATTTCCCATGTTTGAGAAGGATCTGTTTGAGAGAGGGCTGTTAGACGTACCATGCGCTCTGCTCCCGCAGCAGTGGATACTTGCGGCGGGATGAATTGTAATTCAACATCCTTCTGCCCTTGTTTTGCGATAAGTCCAGTCGAACCAGACGATGCTCCAGGCTCGCTACCAAGATCTTGGAATCCAGCACTCCATCCAGATGGGGCTTCCAAAAATAAATCATATCCGATTTCGGTATTTCCGTCATTGTAAACTCGAACCGATAAGTTGGTCGGGTCAACAGGATGAACGGGAACGATCGTGTAGTCATACTCGATTCTAAATTCTGGAATATCCAATACGTGAAGATACAATTGATACGGATACGTGATGCCATTATCAACATCAATTCCAACGAGATCGATTTGATACATTCCTGGCTCAGGGGCTTCAGGATAAACAATTGTAACAGCGATAGAGGCCTTGCCTTTCCCTTGGAGCGTGAAATTTGAAGCGGTCATACCAACATACCAAGGTACGGTCGTTCCATCAGACGCACGCGAGACTCCAAGAATATCTATCGACGCATTTGTTTCCAACAATGCTGTATTTTCGAGGGTTAAATCCCAAGAAGCCGTTGTTTGACTTGCATATTGAACCGTTTGTTCAGTCACATTTGACGTCACTTTAACACCAGGGGCAGTGACATCAACAACGGTGGTGAGAAGGTTGTTGTTTTCTTGAATTTCATCGATCATATCATCTGGATCAATTTTCATTTCAAGTGTTGCAGTTCCGGATTGAGTTGGTGTCCAGTACCATGTTGACAGTCGTGCAGCCCCTGGATTGATATCAACCGTTTTACGGTCTTCTTCAACACCATCGATGACAAAGGAAAGATCGACGGATTCTGCTTTGATGTTTCCTGCATTGAACACTTCTGTTGTCAATCGGACCTGATCGCCAACTTGTGGAATTGAGACGTTGAGAAGCATCGAATTGGCAACGACTTGGGGATCAGGACGCAAATCGTTCACACCTTGACCAGATACGGCAATGGCGAAGGGTTGAGTGTTGCTTCCCCCATGCAGACCATCTTTGACTCGGACAGTCCAAATTCCTTTCATTGCAGCATCGATGAGCACAACCTCGAGATTGTTTACATCATCTTTGGTACCACCTGTCGTGGAGCGGCCACTCGCAAAATCGTTTCCAAGATAGATTGTACCATCTGGTGATTCAACTTCTAAATCCAAGTTATTGACGAGTTGATTACTGGAAAAACGACTTCCACGAGCATCAGACCATGCTAGAACTGTTTTCAGTTGCGAATTGGCGAATGTTACATTGAACACATAGGATTTTGATTGACCAGTATTGGATAATACAGACCGATCATCGACCCAAATCCCACGCCCCTGTGATGGAGCAAGCGTTTCTTTGAGATTCACGCGACCCCACCCCTCATCGTTATTTGGAATATCTCGACTATTGATGTCTTGAGCCCCGAGAACCAACAGGGCTTTGATTAAAGCACCTTGAGGAGAAGGACGTTGTGCGATTTCGAGGAGATATTCACGAACAAGAGCCGAAGCACCTGCTGCGTTTGGTGTCGCCATCGAGGTACCAGTATACTCGAGATACCATGTTGATTGCCAAGAGGAACTTCCAGTGTCTTGTGCCTCTTGAGCACGACATGAACGGACATAGCCACCTGGTGCGATGATATCGGGTTTAATCCGTCCATCATCTGTTGGCCCACGAGATGACCCTGACATCAAGTTATCAGGAGCGCCATTGTATCGTCCTTGATGATTGCCGACAGTTATGCTGTTTTTTGCGGTAGATGGAGAGGAGACCGTCCCTGCATTCGGGCCATCGTTACCTGCTGCAAAGAGAATTGTTAGACCCTCAACGCCATTGTAGACACGATCGTAATTGTTGGCTCGATCGTCAACATCCTCTGATTCAGAGGTATACTTGCCTTGGTTTGATGCTGCTGAAGATCCCCACGAATTGGTGTGAATCCGAGCTCCAGAATTGTATGCTGTATTGAGGAGATAATTCAGTGAAGGGGATTGGAAGTTACCTGTGTTATCATTCTCCATTGCTTGGAAATACAGTTCAGCATTAGGGGCGACACCGGCATAGCCACCTTTGCTACCGTCTCCAAGTACAGTGCAAGCAACGTGTGTACCATGCCCAGAGTGCTTGTCTGCAGTAGAGCCATCTCCAATAACATCAAAATTACCAACGACTCGTGTGCCAAAATCGCCGTGATCTTCATCCAATCCTGCATCAGCAACTGCTACAATTTGTCCAGAACCATCAAGATCTGTTGTGAAATATGAACGCATTGTTGTGATCTTCATATGATTCTTGGATTGATCGTTACTGAGCTCCATTTGAGGCTCATAACGCAACCACATGACCGAGGGTTGACGGACAATATCGAGGACATCTTCGACGAAAAGAAGACCCCTGTATCTCCCATCATCCAACTTAACGACATCAGACATAGCGAGAGTGGCGACATCGTTGAGGTCTTGTTCAATGGTTGAGCCAAGAGAATCTTCTATCGAGATTAGGTCGAGTGTCTGTTCTTCTCTCCACCCTTCAAGACGTACCTCTTGTCCAACAAGGGCTGCAGTTTCCTGTTCAAACAACATAGTATCAAGGAATACATCGTCAAGGAACATAGCCAATGGAACGAGGAGTTGGCCCTCGATACCATCAACAACCATTGCTGAATTGAAACCATCAACGGTTCCTTGTACAAGTAAGCCAGAAGGTGAAATGTATTCTCTAACTTCGATACCCTGCACTTCAGAAAGTTCTGAACGCACATCGATCAGGTTACGCTCGTTATTCACAAGGAAAAGTCGGACATCGTTACGAGGTTCAAGAACGTCACTTGACAAAGGCCGTGAGGTTTCGAGACCATGTATCGTAAAGACGCCTATTCGCGAATCAGCTTCTATTGCTCGTTGTTCTTGTGCAACAGTTGATTCAAGTTCTCCGACAAAATCTGAATAAGCATCTGTTCGGATAGAGAATTGTTCAAATTCATCTTCAACCAGAGCGATTGATTCCTCTGGTTCTGTCTGGATGAAACTACTCCAAGGACTCAACAAAAGAATCAGCAAGATTCCGAGTGCTGGCCTCCATTGATGTCTCATCACACTTCTCCTCCGTTACAAGACGCATTTATCGCTATGGGTAATGTGTTTCCACGAATATCAGAACAATTTGGTTGTCGTATCACACTGATCAACGAAGCGTTCTGATGCCCATTCACCGATAACATGCGACCATGTTTCCGTATGGACTCTATTGTCAAAAGAGGTCCATGTAACAGAAACTTTCAGAATATATTCGTCCCATACAGTATAGCCAAGGACAATCATTTCCAAATCATCACCAGCGAGAGAGGAATGCGAAGCAACTTCATCGACATCAATCCTCATCTCTTGGATGAGATTACCAAACTCGTCTTGAAATTCAACTTGAACTGTAACGTCGGTAATTGCTCGACTTCCGTCGTTAAAGAGTTCCGACATGACCAGATGGCCTCCACGCTGCATGTAGATGGTTTCAACTTCTACATCATCGCGTGGAAGAACCCAATACCATCCGCTTGCGATAAGTCCGACAAGTAGGAGCATGATCAAACCTGCAATGGCAACACGTGCAGGGTTGATATTTCGGATTCGCTCTTTGATGAAAAGAGCTGCTTCTTGGGCTTGCATGAATGCTTCTGCTTGTTCAGGATCATCAAGATCCAATCCCATTTCAAAGGCTTCCTGTCGTTGAGATGTTGCCAACAATCCCAACGGTTGTGAGGCGATAATGTCATCCTCATGTACAACAAGTTCGTCTTCCATAGTGATCACCCAAATATCATTGCTAGTACCGATGCAACACCCGATGTAATTGGTTCAACAACCAAAATGTGTCGTGTTTCCACAGAACCACCTGTAAGAGTACTTACGACTGATAAGTCTGTTACAACGCCATTTACGCCAATCGATGTTGACGTTGGAATAAATCCTGTAAACTGAGCATCGAGAAGAACGCCTCGACCATCGACTTCGAGATCTCCTAACAGTGGAGCATATTCACCTGGTTGGACATGAACTTCAGCACTTGAAACGAGACGCCCTGTGGTGATATCATCGATGACAATTATTGGATATCCGAGTGGACGATGAATTGTAATCGTTGCACCTTTGAGATCTTCACCTATGATTTCAAGACGGTCAAGGAACACTCCCGGTGCTCCTGGAACATTGGTTTGTCGCATGTAAAGTTCTTCGACACCATCGCCCGAACTCACGATTCGGACACCCCAATCATCGGTTGTTTCCAACTTGAACGTTCTAGGTAAATTCGTAGCCATCATCAGAGTATCCCCTTTCGCATCGATAGCTCTCCCAGATGCTTCAATATACATGTCCATCTCGTCAGAATTTGAAGAATAATCCAACGTCATCATTCCTTGGAATGAGGATTCTTCACGAATATCAAGTCGTTGATCTGGTTCGGCTGCAAGATACATACGCGAAGGTACATCCCTGAAGAATGTTGTAGCAGGCCACCAAAATCCATCGACGAAGCGATGCTGTTGAATCATCATCGATTGAACGCTCGTTTCCCCTACGCGGAATTCTTTAGGGACATCAACATCAAGGATCAAAACGTCGCCAATCGTTGCGAAGAATTTTGTTTGCTGAGGTACGCCAACAAGGAATGTTTCAGCACGGACTTTGTTCTCTTGATCATTAAAAACTGCGTATACGTAATCCAATCGTTGACCGACATCATAATTCATGGTCACGGACAATCGAGGTACTGTGAGATTCTCTTGACGTGAAAATTTAGCATTTACCAACACATCCCGTGAAGTTGACGTATCCAAGCCAAAGATTTGGAGTTCGACTGAAGACTTTTGAATCCCATCCATTGTTAGATAGAAACGTTCTTCGGCCGGCAACCAATCTTCTAAATTCATTTCAAAATCGTAAGTTGGAACACCCTCAACCAGACTGAAAATATAGTCGATTTCGATACTTCCAGACGGAAGTTGGGGGAGCCATGTTCGGACATGCCAACTTCGTCGCGTCTCAAAGGTAATCCCCAGTTCTTCAAGCAGATCTACATCAATCCCCTTGAGATCTTTTTCGGTGATAATACCATCATCGAGTGACTCGATTAATACATTTGCAAAACTGAGATTTGATTGGGTGAATTCTTGGCGAATAACTTCCGCTTCGGACTCATCGATGGTGTAATCTGCAAGAATATTGGAGACAGTGGTTCGACTTGATTGAGTGAATTCTGGAAGACGTGAGAGATTGAAGTCGAGAACTGTTCGCTCTGTTGCCTGTATGTCAAGACCATGTTGCCATTCAGGAGTTCCGGTTGGAACCGACCCTTTGCGCATATCTGCTGTGAGGTCAAAACTTTCACCTGTGACCATGTCCAATCCATAAGCAACATCCGCTTGTTCTCCTGAAGAATCACCAATATCAACAACGAGACCGTATACAAGGTCATTGACCAAACTGCCTAAATCAACCACGTCTCCGAGGAAGAACGAAAGCGCCTCAACGCCCTCTCCTTCACCAAAGTCTGGCAATTCAATACCGCTCGAATCAACATCGCTTGGCAAAACAATTTCCAGATTTGCCGGCAAGGGATCGAGTCGCATCATGCCATTTAGACCAAGGAACGGGTCGTCATAATTACTGACATCTTCCATGACAATATTGAATGGAGTCGAGGTCTGTCTCTGCAAGGAATAACGAGCACTTCCTTCTGGACCAGTTGAATTTGGATTCAGTGGAGAGAACCGTTGAACAGATTGAACATTGGAGATGCGTGCGCTTAGAGAAGCTTCTGATGTGTCAGAATTCACCCAGAATCTAAAATGGTCACCATCCATTGTCAACGGTGTTGTAGCGTTCGTCATTTGGACAGTAATCGAGTCGATGGGCGTATCTGCTGCAAATCCGACAGAATCACCAAGATTCAATTGGAATGCTGAGGGTAACCCCTCCAATCGAATTGCATTGCGTTGTTTATCTTCTTGCCCACCATAGGTAATGGTTCCAATTGGTTCACTTGCTGAATAAACGAGCTTGTTTGGATCTTGGACCACCGTTAGGTCACCTGGTCGATTGGAGATTCGGGCGGATTGGCTCGTTACGTTATCGAGATCGAGTCCATTATGACGAATGTGACCTATGAGAAGGGCACCAGATTGTTGACCTATTAGCTCAAGAGTACGTTCGCTTGTTATTGCATCAAAGGATTGGAACACTCTTGAGATATTTGATACCCGTATGCTCATTGCAACAGGAACAAGAGGAGAGACAGGCCCATCTCTTCCGGCTATTGTTGCAATCGACGTATCTTCCGAGAGAAGAATGTGATCCGAAGAAGAAAACCACGGATGGTCGCTGCTACCAATTGCCAATGCAATCTCACCAAGACTGCTTGGACTTCGAACTGAACCATCGAGCCATGTTTGTTTTACTTGTGTCAAACATATGACTTCAATAGAACCGCCTGAAGTGCCAGCAGTACCAACAATTGCGTCAGGAAGTCCGTTCAAAATAGATCCCAGATCGAGGACAATTTCTACCAAAGTCAGTAACGCATTGTCGAGTATCTGAGAGATCGTATTGAGATTGGGATTATTGAAATTGACTCGAGAAACACCCGTTTCAGACAGTTGGAAACTACCTTTCAGAACAAGAACTTCAGGGAGGTTGCTAACAGAAATACGAATTGAACTAACATCGTTCTCGTATCCCCCTCGCTTCATTGTTGAATCATACGTCAATGATTCAATTCGTTCTGTCCCTGCAATCATGATCAGCGTTGTAGGCGGAGCTGCTGGATTGATAGGGAGGGTGAGGTCATTTTGGTTTGTCGTTGAATCTCCTGAGAAATTCTTTATCGCTAAGATGAATGAAAGTCTGTCAGGCATATCTCCAGGGAGATTGACGCTTCCTGGGGCTTCGCCTATTGTTGTGAAAATTGCATCTATTTCCTCTTGAGGTAGCGTCCCTGAAGGTATACCACGTATCCATAGTCGTGAATCAGAAACATTTCCAAAGGTGCCGCCTTCAATCGTATTGCTACGATCTTCAAAATAATGAAGCCAAAGATCAGCACCAACGTTACTGTAGAGTTCCACTGTATCGAACGTATTGTCTCCAAGGTTGTCGTTTCTTAATGTTAAATCGACTTCTTCTGGCAACACATTTGAGCCTCGTTCAGGATGGAATCCAACATCGATATATCCCATATCGATAATGTCTGCTTGACCGTTTGAATCGATTTCATCGAATTCGATGAATCCTATACCTATTCCAAATCCACATTTGTGAAACTCACTATCTGCGTCATGGTCGTTGATGACATCGTAGTAATCCGTGTCGCATTCAGTTTGCAGATTCGAGGCATCTGAATTAGGATTCCGTATTCCGATAGCATAAGGAGCAGATACGGATGTGAGCGTTAACGCATTTGCTGGTAAGGCCCCGCCATTGATGAAATCCGTTAGGAGTTGGGCGATGTTCGTGACAGCACCTGAGATACTGAACCTAAATTCTTGAATTCCGACTTCTAATCTGAAATCGCTAGGAGGTTGCGTTAGACGGGTGTCGAGAACCAAAGCATAGGATTGTGAATCTTGAACAGCTGAATCAAAGGCAAGGCCCTTCAGAAGCGAAATTTCCATGTGTGCCATCTCATCCCACAAAGGGTCGTTCTCGTTTAGTTGGTTGATCTTCCATTGGAACGTTGGTCGTAGCCAGATGGTATCAGGTATTGCGGTAAATGGATTCAAAGGGTCAAAGGGTGGTTCGAATCCAAACCCTTGGTTGAGTTGGAACAAACCGAGTACGGTTAGCGAAATTGAGACATCGTCGACGTTATCTCCGTCGATATCGATGTAATTTTCAAACAAAACCAGATCTGTTCCTACGAAGAGTTCGCCAGTGAAGGTTCCATAATCCCAAGCCTCGTACTGTGGACCTGAATTTCTACTTGAAAAATTCACGTACAAGGCAAAGGTGTTGATTCCCACTGCAAGCGGGTCTGTTAAGGAAACGGCATCGAGAGAAAAGAGAGTTTGAAGAAGATTGTTTGGCCAACCATCTGGTTGAGAATTCGTATCCAAGAGAATTTCATATGGGCGAGGATGATCTTCGGGGAGTGGGCTTGTATCTCGTAACTCGACATCATTCAGATACTGTGTTGCATCATCGAGTGGATCGCCTGCTTGACTTTCTCTCTTCGCAGCCTCAACCAATGCTAATGCAGAGGTTGAAGACCCTGCTGCAACGATTGAATCTTCACTTGATTCTTGTAATGCCATCACATCGGAAAGCGTCTCTAAGAGACCAAAATCATCCTGCCGCACAGTGAGGTCTGCTTGTACTGGTTGGAATAGAGGGATAAGCATGACCAGTACAAGAAAAAGGGCGAGACGTCCTCTTTTTGGCTGCTTAAGACCAGGGCGAATCAAACGAATCGCTTCTTCGACCATGAATATAAGACAAGGAACTGGTATCTGAACCCATCCCCAACCTGCGTAAACAACGAGCGATTCGTTTGCTGAATTTTAACGTTGGAAGAGTTGTTCTTCAGAGCATGATGGGCATATGACAATTGCTTCATTCACTCCAACAGGAAGAGGCACTTGGAATTTCAAACCACAACTGTTGCAAGAACCTTTGAGTAAATTCGATGGTTGTGCTTCTTCGACAACTTCTGGAGTCGGAAGAGGAACCTCGGCTGCTGGAGTCATGTTTTCTGGCAATTGGATCCCTCCTGATTGAGGGGATTGAGGAGGAGCTTCATGCTTTGATCCTAATTCCTCTAGTAGCGCATCGTCAGGGTCCTGAGCAACGTTTTCAACACGCGGTGCAGGAGGAGCATCATCAAAGAATAGAGCCGCTGCTTCTGCAGCCGCTTGTGAACTTGCTTGGCTCATCTCTCTCTTCCTGTCTCTTATACACATCTGACGCTGCCGACGATACTCCTTGTGTAGATCTCGGTGGTCGCCGTATCATTAA
>CAXDRT010000038.1:0-14359 GCA_963991835.1 uncultured euryarchaeote | reverse complement strand
AACGTCATAAACCCCTAGACCACGAGCCCTAGGTAGTTGTCCCACTAAAGCCGCGTATTTATCGACATCGGTTTGTAATTAAGAATCATGATATGATTTTAGAAATTTTACCATTGCATCCATCTTGTGAACAAAATCCAGCAAATCGGGTTCTTCCATTTGCCATCTTGATTTTTTTACCATCTTTGATCGCACCGTATCTTTTGCATTTCAAACAAAAACCTTCGATTGTTGACATGAGAAGAACTCGATGACGCCACCAAATATACTCTTTGGCTCAAAGATGCAAGAAAATGCTGCTTCTACCCCCTACTTAGAGTGCGGAATTAAGGATTTATTGAATCCGAATTGTTCCAAAGATAATGTGAAACGTACACTGCGATGCTATTTGATTGTAAAATTCGAATTAAGCTATCCTAATTTTTTATTGTATGTCGTATAACTACCATTATACGACGTATAGGGCCCTTTCAATCGATTAGTTTTCGAATTGTTTTACAAATTCTAGTTCATCCACCTCAAAAATACCCACTAATGGCGGACCAGCCATGAATGATTCTAATGAACCATATTCAAAATCCATTTTCGTTGTAACCATTTTTGTAATCTTTTGTAAATCCTTCCGTGATGAATACAATGATTGGACAAGGAACAATGGTTGACCATCTACTGATCTTGCAGCCCAAGCTGTAATACATCCGTCCTGGCGTCGTTTTAATTCTTGATGTGCATTTAAGACCCTTAAGAATCTAGCATCGACTTTTTTCTTGCATGAACAAACAACAGTTTCCAACCAAGCCATGAATATCACCTAATTTATTTTTGTAAAGAATTTAAATACATATTATTTGAGTTTGAGTTTATTCAAAAATCAATGACCTGTCCTTCTAGACAAACTGATTGAATAGGTGATGATCCAGGTGTCATGCACCAACTTTCCCAATGTTTGCTCTTGAGTATATTGAAATTAGCGACGGCGCCAACTTCAATCCTTCCATGATTCAATCCATCTGATCGCGGTGTTGTTTTAGCTGCATTTCTTGTCAACGCAACAAGAGCTTTGTAAGGGTGGACATTGTTTCTCTGGACAAGTAAGGATCCGATGAAAGGTAAATTGTTTATGTGACAATTGGGATTAAAATCCGTAGCAATTGTATAATCAATCCCATGTGATGTCACTTCATTGAAATTCGGCCAGTCATCTCCATTAGAATAAGGGGTACCTGGAAGGAAACCTGTCATGACTCCATTTTCCATCATGTCAAGCCGTGTATCCAAAGGAGTATGATGCGCGTGATCTGCTGTTACAACTTTCAATTCAGAAGCTAGATTGCCTCCTCCACCGTCTGTGAATTCATCAATATGCATCCTCAAATCTAAACCTCCTTTTCGAGATTCTCGGAGTATCTCTTCAGATTGTTCTAAGGTAAACCAACCAGGTTCACAAAAAACATCTGCTGATTGAGCAAGTCCTGAATCGATTACTGATGGTAGTTGTTCTGATAGAATTTCCTGAGTATACTCTTCGTATGTTGTTCCTTTAGTTACAGCGTGTGCACCCATCCATGTTGAGTGAATAGAGGGGATGTTTTCTAATCCATTGAGGTGATTTAGTATCTCTAGTAAACGTAATTCCTCGGAAGTCGATAATCCATAACCTGATTTGGCTTCTAAGAATGTACACCCATTTCGAAGAGATTCTGTTAATCTATCGATGCCGATTCTGGTTAATTCTTCTTTTGTTGCGTTACGTGTATGTCTTACAGTCTCCATTATACCGCCGCCAGAGGCAGCAATTTCGCTGTATGTCATTCCATCCATACGTAATTTATGTTCATTGAATCGATCACCAGCCCATAGCAAATGGTTGTGAGCATCGATAAGACCAGGAATTATGGCTTTACCTGAAACATCGATTAAGTTAGAATCACTTGATTCATACTCATCAACAACTTCATCTGAATCTTTGATATCTTCTATAACATTACTATTTACAATAATTGCTTTTCCATCGGATATTGCATCATTTTCATCAACAGAAGCCATGGAGCCTATGTTGAAAAAAACGGTTCGCATAATATGGCTAAGAGGTGAGAGTTGAAGAACAATACCATTCTCCGTTAACACATGGCAGGCGACAAATGGACGCTAGGTATTGAATCGACAGCTCATACCTTTTCATTTGGTTTAGTGGATTCAAAGGGGATACCATATCCATCAATTAGTGATACAGTGCGTCCACTTGAGGGTGGTATTCATCCACGAGAAGCGGCAGATCACCATAGAGATTATTCATCGACACTATTTCAGAAAATTTTAGATTCACAGAAAATTCAACCTTCAGATATTGGTGCTGTAGCGTATTCACAAGGGCCTGGTTTAGGGCCATGTTTGAGGATTGGAGCATCGGTTGCAAGGACAATTTCAAGCGCACTTGAAGTCCCACTCATAGGTGTCAATCATTGTGTCGCTCACATCGAAATTGGAAGGCAGCAGTGTGATTGTGATGATCCAGTTTTACTTTATGTAAGTGGAGGAAATACTCAAGTTATTGCAAAATTACAGGGTAAATACAGAGTTCTAGGAGAAACTTTGGATATTGGGATTGGTAATATGTTGGATAAATTTGCACGCCAACAAGGAATCCCTTTCCCAGGAGGGCCAGTTATTGAAAAATTAGCATTAGAATTCATAGAACAAAACCCTGGTGCGTCCTTGGAAGGGTTAGAGTTGCCATACCCTGTTCGAGGGATGGACCTTGCTTTCTCAGGGATACTAACTGCTGCTCAAAGATTAATCGAAAAAGGTCATTCATTGGGTGCTGTATGTTGGTCGTTACAAGAACATGCATTTTCAGCCTGTGTAGAAGTTGCTGAACGTGCACTGGCTCATAGCGGGAAGTCTGAATTATTGCTTGGCGGAGGTGTTGCTTGTAACAACCGAATTAGAGAAATGTGCACATTGATGGCTACGGAACGAGACTCTTCATCTCATGCGCCTCCACGCATGTATTGTATCGACAACGGTACAATGATTGCTATGTTAGGATATATTGAACTCGAAAACGGACGCACAACGTCTTTGATTACCAGTGGAATCAACCAATATCTTCGTACAGATGACACATTAGTATCATGGTCATAGCCATAATCATGCGATTTGTTTTTAATGAGTCGTCATGGAGTTGTAACTATCGGGGGATTTTGAATTCGAGATAGACGCAGGAAAAAGGATGAACCATTCAATCCCTTTGCAGCAAATGCAAATGCCGTCCGCCAGAAGAAAAGGAACGAAAGAGCCATCCAACCAGGAACTTCAAGTTCAACTCCTGTTCGCCCTGCACCCCCTAATCAAAATCTGGAATCAGATTTATTGAAGAAACAGAAAGAAGCACGTGAAAAACTAACTGTTTCTGAAAAACAAATTTCATCCCAAAAACCACCTGCAGTTGGAATAAATCAAATCAATACTACAGCCCCCCAACCAGCATCTCCAAAGAACCAATCGCGTGCAGATCGATTAGCTGAATTACGTAAACAATCTCAAGAATCAATCAAAAAAACCGAATCGATTCTAGAACCATCTGCTCCAAAAACTACTATCAAAGAGCAAGTTGTAACTCCAATCGCGGTACCAGAGGTTGGAGCAGCAGAAATCAATCCATCAGCCAAAGTCCCTGTAGTTGAAGCAGATATGAATGCTCAGAAGAACGTGTTCAAAAAAATTACAACTACGGTCAAAAAACCAGAACGTTTCAATCGGAGACGAAGAAGACATGATGACGGTCATGGTGGCCGTCAACCTAAGGTTAAGAAATTAAACCGACAAAAATACAATGAATACAAATATGCTGCAAAGGATATTCTCGATGATGAAAGTGTTGCAGAAGAACATCGATCGAACCTACTTGGACAAATCTGGGCCAAAGGCGAAAGAATGGGTGTTGAAGAAACATACGCATTCATTAATGATAAGGAAGAAGAACTCATTATTTCCAAAGAAGTAGCGGAACGACTAACAACCCTCGTCAGGGCCTTGACAACAAGAAGGTAATCTTATGTCCGTAATAGAACTCAATTCAGTTGCAACAGTCCATTATACAGGTACTTTGCCTGAGTCAGGAGAAGTGTTTGATTCAAGCGAAGGGAGAGATCCTCTAACATTCTTAGTAGGGCACAAACAAATGATTCCTGGATTCGAAAAAGAACTCATGGGTGCTGAAAAAGGTGAAAGACGAACATTTACTTTAACTCCTGAACAGGGCTATGGTCCAAGAATGGAAGAAGCAATACAAACTATTCCAAAAGATATGTTTGGAGATATTGTACCTGAAGTTGGAATGACCCTGATGTCGGATGTAGGACCATTCAACGTAGCATCTGTAGACGGTGACACAATTACAGTCGATTTCAATCATAAACTAGCTGGCGAATCGCTAACGTTTAGCGTAGAAGTCGTTGATGTTCGTCCAGCAAGTGAAGAAGAAATCTCTCATGGCCATGCACATGGGCCTGGTGGAGTCAATCATTGAAATCTAAAGCGAGGATTCATGAATTGCCTCTTCATGGGTGATTTATGGTGGACTTCCGTAAAGACAATTGGGAAACCTTGGGCGGAATCCCAATTCCATCCTACCATGTTGGTAATGATCAAGAGATTCCAGGACAACCCCCCTACACACGTGGAATCCACGAACATATGTATAAAACGCGTTTATGGACAATGCGTCAATATGCTGGATTCTCATCGGCTAAGGAAACTAATGAGCGATTTCGTTTGTTACTTGACCGTGGCCAGAAAGGCCTCTCAGTTGCATTTGACTTGCCAACCCAACTAGGATTAGATGCCGATGATCCTTTGTCAGAAGGGGAAGTAGGTAAGGTAGGAGTGTCAATTTCAACACTCGAAGATATGCGTGAATTACTAGATGGAATACCACTTGACAAAGTTTCAACCTCGATGACAATTAATGCACCAGCAATGGTTTTGCTTGCAATGTATGCAGTTGTTGCAGAAGAACAAGGCGTATCCATGGAGAACATCTCTGGAACTATACAAAATGATATTCTCAAAGAATACATTGCTAGAGGAACATATGTGTTTCCACCAACTCCTTCAATGAGATTAATTACAGATATATTCGAATATTGTTCAACTAGTATTCCAAAATGGAATACGATCTCCATATCAGGATATCATATACGGGAAGCAGGATCAACCGCAGTTCAGGAATTGGCTTTCACAATATCAAATGCATTAGCATACGTGGAGTCTGCCATTGATAATGGATTGAATATAGACCAATTTGCACCACGGCTTTCTTTTTTCTTTAATTGCCATAACGATTTTCTTGAAGAAGTATCCAAGTTTAGAGCGGCTAGAAGACTTTGGTATGATCTAATTACAACTCGGTATGAACCTAAGAATCCTCGATCAGCAATGCTTCGATTCCATACTCAAGTTGCTGGTGTCTCGCTGACTGCTCAACAACCGCTTAACAATATTAGTCGAGTAACTATCCAGGCCCTTGCTGCTGTTTGCGGTGGTACACAGAGTTTGCATACGAATAGCTATGACGAAGCCCTTGGATTACCTACGGAAGAAAGCGCAACTGTTGCATTGAGGACTCAACAAATTATCGCTGAAGAATCTGGAGTCGCTGATGTAGTAGATCCATTTGCAGGGTCCTATCATATTGAAAATCTTACAGAAGAAATCTACAATCAAACCATGAATGAAATAACGAAAATTGAGGCAATAGGCGGGGCATTGTCGGCTATTGAGCAAGGTTATCAGCAACAAGAAATCCATACAACAGCCTACAGATACTACAATGAGATAGAGAAGAATACACGACGAATTGTGGGTGTGAATCACGGCGTTCTTGATGAAGACATTAAAGTTCAACCTATGAAGTTGAATCCTAAAGTCACCGAACAACAACATCAGAGATTGCGTGAGACGAGAAACTCAAGAGATTCAGAGGCGGTTTCAAACGCATTAACGTTAATATCAAATGCATGTTCCAAGAATGAAAATTTGTTTCCATTAGTAATTGAGGCAGTGAAATTAAATGCAACTCTAGGTGAAATCATGAAAGCTATGAAAGACGTTTTCGGCACATACATGGCTCCGAGTGGCTTTTAGGTGAGGAATATGAAACAAAGAATTGAAATCGATCACATTGGTATAGCAACAAATTCCCTTGACGAGGGAAGTAAATTTTGGAAATTATTAGGACTCCAATCCAATGGAAATGACGAATTTATAGAAGATCAAGGTGTCATTACACGGTTTTTCCCCTTATCGAATTCTTTTTCAAACGGTCCTAATATCGAATTGCTAGAACCATCTGGACCCGACACTCCAATAGGTAAATTTCTCGACAAAAGAGGGGTTGGAATACAACAACTTTGTTTATCCGTTGATAATTTAGAAGAACTCATATCTCATCTTATTGAAAACGGAATTAAGATGATCGATAAGGTTCCGAGAAAAGGAGCACATAATTCCATTATCGCTTTCGTACATCCCAAAAGTACTGGTGGTGTTCTAATCGAACTAAAGCAACGATAAGAGAAAGAATGAGCATAATGCTCATAATCGTTCTCGTCAACCAGACAGTGATGAGGAGTTGTATTGACCAATTAATGGCCTTGCCGCATATTGCAGGTCCACGTATTAGAGAAGAAGCTGAGTTCATTGCTAGTCGTCTTGAAATTCTCCGGATTCATGGTAAAATTACGAATGATGCATTTCTTGATGCTGGAGCAATTCAAGGTGCATTCACACTTATTGGCACACTTGTAGAAATGGGCGTGTCGCAGCAAGAAATTCAACAGGAATTACGTAATACGCTTGTACGGGCTAAGCGTCTCGAAGAGAAGCATCCTGGATTGGATATAGCTATTGAGAACGGTCGAGCCTCTTAATCGAGGATTCACCATGAATGAAAATCTCCTTCACCTCACTGATGTGAGTAAATCCTTTGGTGATGTGAATGCTATTGAGCATGTATCACTTGATATCAAAGATCGTTCAGTGATTGGTTTAGTAGGAGGAAATGGTGCTGGAAAGACAACATTACTCCGTATGATGGCTGGAATCTATAAGCCCACAACTGGGAGAGTCTATCTAAAAGATGGACAAAATGTGGATCAAATGCGATCGCTGTTGGGTGTTGTACCTGAATCGACTGGGTTATACTCTAAACTAACTGCTTGGGAAAATATTCGTTTCCATAGTCGTATTCATGGGATAGAGGATTCAATAGCGTGGTCACGTACAATCAGGTTTGCAGAATTATTGGATATTCAAGATAGTCTCCATCGGTATACAGAGGGATTCTCTCGAGGGATGAAACAAAAAACCGCATTACTCAGAGCTTTAGCACACGGTCCAAGCATATTGTTGTTAGACGAACCTACGGCAGGACTTGATGTTACATCGGCAAGAATTGTTAGGAAATTAGTGCAACGGCTTAAGGAAGAAGGTGGTACAGTAATCTATTCGACCCATCACTTAGCAGAAGCTGAACAGGTCTGTGACCGTATCATAATCGTTCACAACGGTACCATACGCGCCGATGGAAAACCAGAAGAATTACTCAAATTAACGAATACTCATTCTCTTGAAGAGGCGTATGTCTCATTAACTTCTGAAGTAGCCCGTCCACGTCAAGAAGATTCCATTAAGACGTCGAAATTTGCTTTGTTATGGCGACGATTGTTTACCAAGAAACATACATTTGAGGTGAACGAAGATGAGTAGAATTCGATTTTCTCAAATGCGAGTTGTAGCAAAAAAGGAAATCATCGAATTTATTCGAGATTGGCGAACCATTGTTGCATTGATTTTGGTACCATTGCTCCTTTTCCCTCTTTTGTTTATCGCATTCCCTCTAGTGATGCAAAGTGAAGCACAGGAATTACAGGAATTGGATGTTGATGTTCTTGTGCAATCTAATTACATCGATCCTGAGATATTGTTCGGACTAAATCAAAGCAATATGTCATTAACGATTGAATCTTTACCAACTGGACTTGAAAGTCTGTCAGAACCGTTGAATGACTCAGCACTCTTACGTTCATATGAATACGATGCAATATTAAGACTCCAACAAACAAACGACACATGGATCTACTCAGTACTCTTCCTGTCAACTTCAGAACAATCTACAGAAGCACGTAACAGAGTTCTTGAGGCACTGAATGATTGGGAAACAAATGAAACCATACAGCGTATAGAAGCAGGTGGTCTTGATGCAGATTCAACATTGAACCCGTTACGATGGGATGGTACTATTTCTGATGCTGATGTAGCGACAAAAGGGGAGCAAGCGGGATTACTTCTTTCACTATTTATTCCGTTTGTTTTGGCATTGTGGACTGCATCTGCGGCTGTACAACCTGCAATCGATATGACTGTTGGTGAAAGGGAGAGAGGTACGTTGGAAGCTTTGTTGAGTTTACCATTATCCCGTTCAGAACTCCTGATGGGGAAATGGTTAGCAGTCGTAACAATAACAGGAGTAGGTGTGGCATTGCAGGTTGCTGGATTATTATTTGGCATAGCCTTTTTGGCAGAAGATTTGGTCAATGTTCCATCGATTAGTATTGGCTCTGTCCTTTTGTTAACATTAGCAGTTGGTTTGTATGGTACAATGATTGTCGCTCTATATCTATCTCTTGCTATGAGATCAAAATCTGTTAAGGAAGCAGGAACTGTTCTAACACCAATCACACTTGCAATGATTGTACCAATATTACTTACACAATTCATAAATTTAGATGACGTAGAATCTTTTTGGTTTGCAATACCGTTTGTCAATGTCTTACTTGCTCTTAGAGAATTACTCCTCGACAGAATTATTATTGAACATGTAATTATATGGATTAGTGTGTCAATATTTGTATCAGCCTTAACAATTCGATACGCTGCTAAGCAATTTTCACGAGAAGATATTGTTACGTCGAGATCATAGTATTCTTCTTATATTCGTATACGATGGACAGGCTATGCCCAAGGTAAGTGTAGACATGCCTAACGAGCTCCTTACTGACTTGAAATTTCATGTTGGTGATGAAAAGAAGTTCATCAGTGTTGCAGACGCCATTCGATCTGCATGCAGGAAATTACTCGACCAACTCGATACAATAGATAAGCGACAAGGACGTTTAGAGGGTGAATGATTATGACAACAAGAAAAGAAGCCGAAGATGCTGTTCATACACTTCTAAAATATTTGGAAACTGATTCACAAAGAGAAGGTCTAATGAGAACACCAGAACGGGTCATAGATTCCTGGGATGAAATATTTAGCGGCTACAAAACCAACCCTGAAGAAATTCTAGAAGCAACATTCAACGCTGAAGGTTATGATGGTATTGTTTTACTTAGTAACATAGAATTTCATTCTACATGTGAACATCATCTTCAGCCGTTTTCAGGAAAGGCGCATGTAGCATACATCCCAGTTGACCGTATTGTTGGAATCTCTAAACTTGCACGAATTGTTGATCATCATGCATTGAGATTGCAAAACCAAGAAAGAATCACAAATGGAATTGCAAATGATTTGGTCGAGAATTTGTCTCCTCTTGGAGCTGCTGTAATCATTCAAGCAGCACATGGCTGTATGCGTTGTAGAGGAGTAAAGAAACAAAATGCAATCATGACAACCAGTTCGATGAGAGGCGTTTTCTTCGATAAACAAGAAGCACGTAGTGAATTAATGCAACTTATCTCTGATTCAAATTAGGAAGGATTCTATGGAACAATGTTCTCTTTCTGGAGATGAAGTGATCGATGATCCTTCTGATTTAGCAAAAGAATATCCCATAGTCGAAATTTTTCATTCAGTTCAAGGTGAAGGTTTTCATGCAGGTATACCACATGTATTTGTTCGATTTGGATCATGCAATTTGCGTTGTTCTTGGTGTGATACAGATTTCGACACCCATAGTAGCATGACGGCTATCGATATATTAGGAGAACTAATGCAGTTCAATTGCAAGCGAATAATCTTCACAGGTGGTGAGCCGATGCTTCAGGATTTATGGCCTCTACATCGTCTGTTGAAGCGAAGAGGGTATACACTTTCAATAGAAAGCAATGGCACAATTAGCATTCCTGAAGGATTACTTGATTGGATTTGTATTTCACCAAAAGATCAGATGTATCCAAATGTTGCTATCCGACAAAAAATTGGTGATGAAATGAAAGTGGTCTATTGTGGCCAAGATCTCGCAATGTATGACTCATTGAAAGATGGATTTGAAAATTTATTCCTCCAACCTTGTTACATCGATACAGATTCCATAGAAGAAAATGGAGCAACATTCCAAATTACTGAAAACATAGTAAAGAAAAACCCTGAATGGAGACTTTCACTTCAAACGCATAAATGGATGGGAATTCTATGAAACACGTTGTATTAGCCCTCAGCGGGGGTATGGATTCAACGTGTCTTTTGATGCATTACTTAGCCAATGGATATCAGGCAACTTGTATTTCATACATTTATGGTCAGAAACATTCGATTGAAATTGAAAGGGCAAAAGCAACAATCAAATTATGTAAGGATAATCAATATAACATTCATCATCATATTGTAGATCTATCTCCTGCGATGAAACTCTTTGATTCTGCCCTCACTTCAGATGATCAAGAAATTCCAACAGGCCACTATGAAGAAGAACAAATGAAATTGACTGTAGTGCCTAACCGTAATGCTATCTTTGCATCCATACTCTATGGTTTTGCCTTGTCCAAAGCCAAGCAATCTAAAGAAAAGGTTGTGTTGGCATTAGGCGTGCATAGTGGAGATCATGCTATCTATCCTGATTGCCGTCCAGAATTTTACCAATCGCTACATGAAGCTTTCAAGATTGGAAATTGGGATCATGAACTCGTAGAATTTGATTTGCCCTTTATACACGGAGATAAGGAAACAATACTCCTTGATGCTCTAGAATCTACAACAAAACTAGGGCTGAATTTTGATGCTGTTCTAACGAACACCATAACATCGTATAATCCAGATAGTGCCGGTAGAAGTTCTGGTACAAGTGGATCAGATATTGAACGAATTCTCGCTTTTCATGCAATAGGAAGAAAAGATCCCATTGTTTATGTTCAACCGTGGGAAAACATTCTCTCAAATGCCCTTAAGATTGAAAAGGAATACAAAGGTGATTCATATGAATGATGATTGGAAAAAGCAAATAGAATTGTTATCAGATATTGCTTATCATGTAACCCAACAGAATGGGACCGAAAGACCATTCACTGGGATATTGAACAAAGAAAATAGGAAAGGAGATTATTCATGTATTGTATGTGGAACGTTGTTGTTCACCGACCAAATGAAATTTGATTCTGGATGTGGTTGGCCTGCCTTCCATTCAGAAGAATCTAATGCATGCATCTCTAGAATAATTGATGTCACTCACGGTATGGTTCGAACAGAAGTGCGATGCGGTACATGTGATGCTCATTTAGGACACGTCTTCAATGATGGACCTAGAAAGCATGGCGGGGAACGATACTGTATCAACAGTGCTGCAATGCAATTTGAGGTGAAAGAATGACAACACGAATACGAAGATATGTAGAAACTGATACTGGTCATAGAGTACCAAATCACAAGAGCAAATGCAGACACTTCCATGGACATCGATATAGATTTGAAGCTGAGATTGAAGGCGAAATCATCGATACTCCTGGCGTTAGTGAGGAAGGAATGCTCATGGATTTTTCAGACGTCAGTCAAATCCTGATGGAACACATTCACGATGTCGTAGATCATGCATTCGTTGTTTACTCTGAAGATAAAGAAGCTCTTCTTGCACTATCCCATCTAGATTCAAGCCACAGAACATTTGTTGTGCCATTCATTCCAACTGCTGAAAATCTAGCTAAGTGGGCATTTGAACAAGTTGAACCACACATCCGAAATTCCTATGGAACTTCATTGAAACTTGTAGCAATGCATGTACGTGAAACCCCTAAAAGTTGGGCTTCTTGGACACCGTAGTTATTCCTCTTCTCGTAACACTTTACGTCTTCGAGATGCACGCCAGTCGTCGTTACCAGATGCAAAGGAAAGGGCTGTTGCTGCATCTACTAAACCGCCAATCATCCTGTTTGCCTCATCTCTAAGTAGACCAGACCGTTGCAAAGACCGAATCATTGAGTGGCTGAAGGATTTTTTTCGCTCCTCTCCTCCTGGTAAATTTTTAGCTATATCCATAATCGCTTTGCGTAGAATTTCGCGTTGCTCAGATGAAATACCACGTTCCAAGGGAACAATAGAGGGTAATGCATCATCCTTACCCTGGTTCTCAAGAACTCTATAACGATGTAATTCATAGGTCAATGTATGAACTGCATGACTTAGGTTGGTAATTGGATAGCCTTCCCAAGTTGGGAGGGTTACGAGATAATCACAATTGAGTAAATCATTTTCATCAAGGCCTTGTCCTTCTTCACCGAAAACAAGAGCCACCGACTCTGTATGATTTGAGATTCTTTCAGAAAGTTCCCAAGGATAAACAAAATGTCGCATTTGTGTCTTTGAGCCAACCTCACGCTTACCAGAAGTTCCTACAACGATGGAACAATCCGATACTGCTTCATTGAAAGATGAAAAAACTTCACAACTATCGAGGATTCTGCCCGCATGTTTCGCACGATTACGAGCTTCGATATCATCTGGGCTACACTGCGGATTAACCAGCCTAAGTTGATCAAAACCATGATTGAGAAGTGAGCGACAAACAGCACCGAGATTACCTGGATGATGAATACCAACGAGTACAATCACAAGATTATACGGTGATGAAGGCAAAGGTAAGTCACTTCGATCACCCATTACTATTCCTCCAATTTGGTTAAAAATTCAGTAATCCAAACAGGATTACATGCTTGATAAATGAAAAACAAAAATCCACCGGATTCACGATCTTGCATGACGAGTGAACGCCTTCGAACATTATGTTGGTTTCGTAGATGAAGGATCAATGCCTCAAGATCATCGGAATTGTCTCCATGAACAGATACGGGTGTTCTATTCCAATCAACCCAAATGGGCAAAGAACCGACTCCAATCAATCAGTACGACGTTGGCGGTAACGAGTCACGTAACCAGCAATCCAATTTCGTAATTTCTTTGTGCTAACGTCTGTTAGTTGACCAACCATCATTTTGTTGTGATCAAAATCATCAGTGAATTTCTCACCATGTTCTTCAACAAGTCGAATGGCTCTAATTTTGATAAAACTTGGACGAATATTTCCCATACTTATGCCTCCACATACAATTTGACTTCGATTGGGATATCAGGTTCATCGTGACGAATGACTGTCAATTTGATCTTGCGCGGTGGATTTTCAATTCCACGCTCCCATATTTTCTCATTCACTTCTGGATCGATGTAAATCTCTTCTTCAGGAAGTACTTTGAGATGACGAATAACTTCGTCTTTGATAATTTGAATTGCACGAGGCGCACGCTTGTAACGTGTAATATTCCATGCCTTTCTAAGTGGTACGATAAGTTCGGATGTTGCTGCTCTTGCCATCATATCACCTCATCGTTGTAGTTTACTGCGGCGCCAGTGGTGACGCTTTGGATGCGACACTGTGCTGCGGTTAGTCTTGAGCATGACCCATACGGGTACACGTCGGTTTTGCTTCCCTGCCTTCATTAGGCGAATTTTCTTTGCTGCTGGTTTATTTTTTGACATGTTCGAGCACCCCTCATCAGATTCGACGGATAGACGCACTACGGCGGCTCTTGGATAGGTTTGTTAGGATTCTCTTTAGCTGTTCATCTGAAACAGGTATAGAGATTTTAGATTCTTGATGAAGGTTAACGAGTTGCTTCTTGAGCAAATCAGCTCGAGCAGGATCAACCAATGAAACATTTGTCAGTCGTCCTCTTGCTTCTGGTGATAAGATTGAACGCATAGCAGAATCAAGTGCTTGTTGTTCAACAACTTTGGCTTGTGATTCAACTTCAGCGTCAGCTTGTTGTTGAGCTTGCTGTGCCAATTGTTGTTGAAGTTCTTGTTGACGGCGTAGTCTGAATGCTTCAAGTTCTGAAGACGTGTTATCGACCATTGAAACCACCCACTCACTTCCAATCAGTACTTATCGAGTCCTGGATATTCTGCTTCAACTTCAGGACGAACTGCGTGAGCAACTTCATTCAAAAGTTTGTGACCCGCTGGCGTGATAATACGGCCAGTGTATAACTGAGTAGGTTCTCTGTTTTCGTGTTCAATCACTCGTGCTGCTTGCGTAGCAACGAGACCAGCATCTTCGAGTTGTTGGAGAATTGCGCGGATGACTTTACG
>CAXDRT010000037.1:0-14519 GCA_963991835.1 uncultured euryarchaeote | reverse complement strand
GTGGCGGACTCGGATCCGTTCCGTCGTTTGCTCCAAGCCTCGTTGTAGTCGCTCTAGCTGGATTCTTTGTCACAGCACTTGCTATGTCAAGCCGCAGAGATGAAGAAGACGACGAAGAAGTAGATACACGAATTGTTGATGATGAAATGGCAGTGAGCCCTGTAATCGCAACCATCTTGATGGTCGCAATCACAGTCGTTCTCTCCGGTGTCATCTATGTTTGGGCATCTTCTCTTGCTGAGACAGGTAAGTTGGGTACTCCTCGAGTTACCTTCGATATAGCGAACGAAAACCTCGGTGCTGCAGATGGATACTGGTCTATTAGCGTTGATCAAACTGAAGCTGAACTTTCAACTCAGGCGGTCATTGTAACAGTTCTGTACACGGATTCTAGTGGGACACGTACTTCCTACAGCACATCGCTTGCTAACACAAGTGATGTGTATGGATTCATGCCATCGAACAGCGATTCGTTCGTCACCTTCTACGATAAGGTAGAGGATGAAGGAACCTACAAGGAATCAACATTCGGTATTGGAGACCAAATCATGGTCCGAACCCATGCACCTGATGGTACAGCGATTACGGATGGAACAATCCGAATCACATACCAACCAGGACCTGGTGAAGGATCGGTCATCAAGGCTTACAGTGACCTTGAATTCAACAAGGTTTGAAGTTGAGAAACTGAACAACGGTTGATGGGTCAGTGGCTTCGCGCCACTGGCCCAATCTTCTGCTGGTAGGCGAATGCTTTCAAGGAAGCAGACACTGGTCTGTACATGAGCGACGTATGTCACTGTGTAGTCTTTGATTGTGATGGCGTATTGGTTGACTCAGTCAGCTCATGGAAAACTCTCCATGATGGCTTTGGCACAGACAACAGTAAGAATCTCTCTCGCTTTATTGCTGGAGAAATCTCTGATGTTGAGTTCATGCGATCTGACATTGCGATGTGGAAGGAGATACGCTCTCCAATACATAGGGATGAATTGTTTCGGATGTACTCAGGTATCTCATTGATGCCTGGTGCACGTGAACTTGTAAGTCGTTTACAGGATCATGGAGTCTATGTGGCGATTGTAAGTGCAGGCGTTGATATATTTGTCAGCAGCATCGCAGCTTTGCTGAAAGTCGATGATTGGATTGCGAATGGTTTTGAATTCGATGAAGATGATTATCTGACTGATAATGGTATTTGTCGACTCCATGCAGTCGGAAAAGGAGACGTTATACAACGACTCATCGATATGCATGGATTTGATCCACAGACCGTTCTATCAGTTGGTGATTCTGAAATGGATTTGTCAATGATGATTCCAGGAAGTCGATTTATTGGTTTCAATCCAAGTCGTGAGTCTTCGATAAAAGCGTTCGAAGAATCAAATGTTCCAATCATTTATGAGAAGGATCTCATGAAAATCCTTGAGCACATTGAACTTCCTTCAAGCGAAGGGAATTGATGTAGACTTATGCGATTGTAGATTTATGACTGTTAACATACAGGGTTTCGGTTGGAATCCAAGCATCTTCTGATAGGAGGTTTGATCTTGCCATGTTGAGGAACAAACGAGAGTTGTTCCTCTGAAATCCATGCATTCATGACCATGCACGTGTCCTGTTACGAAAATATCTGGCACTTCTCTAATTACGAGACCATCTTCAAGTTCTGGAGATAATGGAGTCTTACCCCCCCATTGAGGCGCTAAATGTCTTCTTCTTAGCATCTGGCGCATGGCCTCTACAGGTTCTGCATATGTGACGGTGCGGAGACCAGCAACGAAATCATCAATTGATTTCCCATGATAGGAAAGAACTCGTACATCATGAAGTGAAAAATCACATGGATTACCAACAAAGAAGGTCTTGTTGTAATCTTGTTGAATATCCTTCTCAAAGGTTGGTTGTGGTTCAGCTGGTCTCACGGCATCGTGATTTCCAGGGAGCATGATACACTCAACCCAATCTGGTAGAAGTTCAAGCAATCGGGCAAATTCAGTGTATTGGCCAAATAGATCTGGGATTGCGAGTTCTTTATCCTGGCCAGGATAAATGCCTACGCCATCAACACAATCACCACTTAACACAAGATATTTGATTGTCTTAGCTAAAGGATCGGTGTGGAACCATCGAACCATTTTGTGCCATTGCGCTTCCAAAAATGTCTTTGATCCAACATGGACGTCAGATAGGAATGCTACACTCACTCCAAAATCAGCACTTGATTTATCATGCTTATCTTTCATTGGGAAGAATAAATCATCAACATAGAAGATGTCACCTGTCTGGGAAAATGACCCACTCACTCCTAATACATCGTCTGGCATTAGTCCAGCCTCTACGATTTGCTCGTGCATACGATCTCGATCATCACCTTGCCGTATTGTAAGTAAACAATTCATTTCACCTGTTTCATCCTCTAAGCCAAACATTAGATGGCCATTCTTGGTATGCCTAGGTTCATTGACCAATCCAATGGCTACTGCTAAATTTTCATATCCTTGATAGCGTCGATATTCAATATTTAATCTACCAATTTCTTGGGGCTTTCTTGGTAATCGTGAATTTGTGACAATCATCTTACGGATACTGTCTAAGCGATCATTAAAGCATGCTTGAATATCACCCATCTTTCCTTCAGTAGTACTGTTTCCAGTTATGTCGTAATGAACAAAAATGTCCATGTCGACATCTGTGGCTAATCCAGAAAAATCTTGTTCTTTCCAGTCAGGGAGATTGTTTCGATATTGAATTTTTACTGGTTCAGGTTCTTTTATTGGTGCAATTGTTCTACCGATTGGTTGAGCCATTTTTTCAGTGGTTGGCTTCTGTTTTTCATATTCAGCAATCATCTGTTCAAGGATTGAACCTGTAAGCATACCTCGATGGAAACCAATTTTTTCACCCTGTTTTAGGACTTCAAATGGTCGAGGATGTGAGAGCAATGTCTCTTTCACACCTGCAGTGACAAGCATTCCTTTACTCATCAATTCCTGCGAAATCGACCCCCACTCCGCAGACATATTTGCTTAGAGGGGTCGACCCTCCAAAAGGGTTGACGTTCAATCTTCTTGAGAATCTTCATTCCAAGTGACGTCCATTCCCATTCCTTCGCCATTCCCTTCCTGCTTGTCACCTGACCAAGTCTGAGATTGCCACGCAGTTTCTTGTGCGGCAGCAGCAGCTCGTTTGTTACGTTCAATTTCTGCAAGAGCTTCTTCTCGTGCTCTTGTTTCACGCTCTTCGATATCTTTCAATCTGTTCGATTCTGCTAATTCCATTGCTTGATCCCAATGTCTAATGGCAGTAAGTAATGCGAAGTGGACGAATCCTTCTTTGTTTTCTTGACGATTACCACCAATCTGAGTTGCTTCAGCAATGGCCCACGTTCGTGACGCAATTCCGACGTAAACATAACCAATTTTCTTTGAGGAGCCATCATTACCTGGTCCCGCAATTCCAGTTATGGAAATTGCAATATCTGCATTTGCACGAGCAAGCGCTCCTTGTGCCATTTGAATTGCAACCTCGGCAGATACTGCGCCTTTCTTTTCCAAAAGTTCTCGACTTACATCTAATTCCTGTATTTTAGCTTCGTAAGAATAAGTGACCCATGATTGGTTAAACCATGCACTTGCACCAGCAATGTCAGTAAGTGTACTTGCGAGTAAACCTCCTGTACAGGATTCTGCGATGGTGACTGTGTAGCCGCCTTTGAGTCTTCGGACTAACCTTGCCGCAGTAGCCTGTGCTTCCTCGTCCATCATTTAAACGCGGTTTGGCATCTAATTTGAGGTTATTGGATACCTCTTGTTTCAAATACATCTCTCTCCACGGAAGGATGGGTCTGTGGTCTAGGGGTTTATGACGTCGCCCTTACAAGGCGAAGATCGAGGGTTCAATTCCCTCCGGACCCATTACCAGATGAAATCTTCAAGGTTAGCATCATCGTCTGCAATTACCTTGGTAATCCCACTTTCTTTTGCGAATTCATCTGCGTCTATTTTTTCGGAAACCAACATCAAGTGAACCGCACGCTGCCATAGCCCAGGAGCTATATCTTCGCCTCTATGGTCTACTGCTATGAGAATTCCATCCAATTCTGCAAACATTAATGCTCCAGTTGCGTACTGTAAATCCTGACTTGACATCAGTAGCCAACGTGCCCCGCTCATCTCTTCTCGTAGATTACTGCTCAAATCCGAAAAGTGAAGGATTTTCATATTCAAACCAACTTATACCTTAGCAATGCGATAATTCCGCCCATGTTCTTGAGTTGTTCACCTGAATCATGATCTGATGAGCACTGGACTAATTCAGCCCCGATATCACTAATTGCTTCAATCCACTTAGAAACAGGAGTCCCATCAATCATTGCTTCTGGGTCACGAACTTTGTCTGCTGAAACGAGTAATGTTTCAATCGCACCTTCTTTCATTGCCCTTGATAATTCGTTCTCTCCATATGCAACTGCTCCATTCTTACTGAGTCGTAGCCATACTTCTTCCAACAACTTGATTTCTTTACTAATTGCATGTTCTGAAAGTAATTCATCAGCTAGCCCCTCGCGAATGATTTCATTTGCACCAGAACGCCCAGCCATGGATGTAGAAACAAGCCGAATTGTACGCTGAGGATCTTGAGAAAGGATCACGTTACGTAATCGTTCTCTTGCATGACCAGGTCCACATAGAATCATTGGCAACTTGGTTGATGTTGCAGCAAGTATCTCTTTCGCGACTTGTTGTTGAAATGAATGAGCAACAGATTCACTCGTTCGAATATCACCACGTTTGCCTCCACCACGCATTGTCCAGGTAGCACCTTCCCGTAATCCTCGACGTGTCACTTCGAACAGAACAATCTCATCGTTTTCAACAACAATGATCGAAACATTGCTCTTCTTGTCAGTGGTCATTGTTTCAGTCAATAGAAGTCTGTCATACTCAGGGAACCCATGTAACGAATGAATTTCTAGTTCATCACCGACTTCTACGAGGTGTGTGTGATGAGAACCTATGTCGATTGGTGCCTGTTCAATCGTTCCATGAACTCGTAAAATATTGGAGTATGTCTTGTATTCTGTGGTAAGAATTCTAAGTTGAATCCACATCTTCTTTCGCTCAGCCGCTTTTGCACGTTCACCCGATTCTGCAGTAGTCGTATCTCTTCGTTCACCAAGCATAGCCAAACTTCGACCAGATATTGCAAAGCGAGCAAGTACCCATAAGTCATCCTCAGAATCAATCCGAAGTTTCCAATGTTCCTCGCTTTGCTTCAGCAATTGCATTCCTTATCACCCAAAGACACCAACGAGATGACCATCTTCGTCCATGTCCATGTCATTTGCAGCGGGTCGCTTTGGTAATCCTGGCATGGTCATCATAGAACCAAGAATTGCAACAACAAAACCAGCTCCTGCATTTAATCTAAATTCTCGAACCGGCAACTCAAAGCCTGATGGAGCACCAAGCATACCTGCATCATGTGAGAAAGAATATTGAGTCTTAGCCATGCAAACAGGAAGGTTTCCATATCCCCATTCTTGAATCTTCTTGAGTTGTCGTAAAGCAGAGGCTTCGATACTTACGCTCGATGCTCCATACATTCGTGTTGCAATTGATTGCATTTTCTTTTCGATTGAATCACTTGGACCAACAAGAGGCAAAAATGGCCGTCCAGCAGCGACGTGATCGTGTATTGAATCAACGACTGCATTTGCAAGGGCTTCTCCCCCTTCACCCCCTTTTGAGTGAACTTCTGTTCGACAAACACTACTTGCCCCGCTTGCCCGAGCAGCCTCCTCAATCGCTTCAAGTTCAGCATCTGTATCACTTGTAAATTGATTAATGGAGACAACAACAGGTACTCCAAATCGCAGCATATTCTTGATGTGTCGATCAAGATTCGATGTAGCTCCAGCCACAACGGCCGTAACATTCTCAGTCTCGAGTTCATCTTTGGAAGGTCTATATCCACCACGCTCTCCAAAGGCTTTACCGTGGAGTTTCATTGAACGAACTGTAACATTCATTACAACGCAATCAGGTGCTTTACCCGAGGTTTCTGCTTTGATGTGCATGAATTTTTCAGCCCCCATATCACTACCAAATCCAGCTTCAGTAACGACATAATCAGCACATGACAGAGCGATTCTATCAGCCACGATTGATGAATTTCCATGGGCAATATTTGCAAATGGACCTCCATGAATAAACGCAGGATTTCCTTCCAATGTTTGTACGAGGTTTGGCAAGAATGCGTTGCGTAGAAGCAAAGCCATTGAACCTGCAGCCTCGATATGTTCTGCTTTAATCGGGTGGCCTTCCGTTGATTGAGCAATAACAATCTCTCCCAAACGTTGTCGAAGATCGCTGTAATCCTTAGCAAGAACAAGAATAGCCATGATTTCTGAAGCGGCTGTAATATCAAATCGATCTTGGCGAACATTCCCATTTGCAGGACCGCCTAAACCAATCACGACATCTCTGAGAGAACGGTCATTGAGATCAACAACTCTTGGCCAAAAGACTCGATTTGTGTCAATCTTTGTGGCATTACCATGTTTAATATGATTATCAATCAATGATGAGAGAAGGTTGTGTGCTGAAGTCACTGCGTGGAGATCTCCAGTAAAATGGAGGTTAATTTCCTCCATTGGAAGTACTTGGGAATTTCCTCCACCAGCAGCTCCACCTTTGATTCCAAAGACAGGTCCCATGGAAGGTTCCCGAATAACACAGGTCGCATTCTTTCCAATTCTGCAGAGCGCTTGAGTAAGTCCGATGGTCGTTACAGTCTTCCCTTCTCCAAACGGTGTAGGATTGACTGATGTAACCAAGATGAGGTTACCTTTGGACGAAGAGAAGCGTTGCTTCATTCCATCCCAGGAGATTTTAGCCATATTCGATCCATAAGCAATCAAGTCGCTCGAAGGAATACCAAGTTTCCATGCAATCGCTTCAATAGGTTCCAATTCAGCCTTTCTTGCAATCTCTAAGTCAGTGGCCATAATTTCCATGCAAAGCAGTTTGGCTTTCAAAGAAACCCCTATTCAGAGGTCAAACCGTCCAATTTGGAGGTTGTTCGAGTTTAACCGAATCAATCTTCTTTTATTGAGCCGAGGTAATCTGGCAAATCAACACCAGCCATCTTGGCTACGTCGTGAACTGGAGGCAAGGAACGGATGAGTGAGGAAACAAAGTTTGCTGTGCTTCCTCCTTCGCTGCCGCCTGTACCTGAATCCCAAACTGTGATTTTGTCGATCTTTAGGTTTGAGATTGCTTCAGTTTGTCGAGCAACTATTGCTTCAAGTTTCTCAACCATAAGGAGAGTAGCAGCAGCCTTTACATCGCCACCTGCACTTTCAACAAGTTGCTTGTATCCATTTGCCTTTGCTTCAAGAACCGCTTTGGTACCTTCTGCTTCAGCATTGTAACGAGCAAGAATAGCATCTGCTTCACCTTGAGCGATACGGCGGAGACGTTCTGCTTCTGCTTCCGAAGCAATTTCGATTTGTGTCTTAGAAATCTCTTCCTTAACAATCTCTTCAGCACGTAGACGCTCTTGTTCAAGCATATACTGAGCCTTTTGAACTTCCATCTCTGCAGTTCTTCGGGCAACTTCAGCACGTTGCATAGCATGTGCTTCTTTCTCATCGAGATCCGCTTGATAGGATGCAATTTCAGCACGGGACAAGTTTTCACCTTGCACACCGAGTGCTTCTTGTTGTTGAATGTAAACACGGCGATCGACTTCAGCAGTCTTTTGTCCCTTCTGGGATTCTGCAACATTGTTTGCAACTTGAACTTCTCTGTCTCGGTCAGCGTTTGCCTTACCGATTGCACCATCACGTTCTGCGTTAGCAACGTCGACAAGCGCCTTGTTAACTGCACCAGATGCAGCTTTCTTACCGATGCTTTCGATGTAGTTTGATTCGTCTGTAATATCGATGATGTTAACGTTGATGAGGTAGAGTCCTAACTTGTGTAGTTCAGCACCGACGTTGTCTCGAATGAGTTCAAGGAAAGAATCTCTGTCTTGGTTAATCTGTTCGATTGTAAGACTTGCAACGGTAAGTCGCAGTTGACCCAAGATGATTTCTTGTGCCATTGCTTCGATAGCATCTTTGGTGAGGTGGAGGAGACGTTCTGCAGCATTAGCCATAATCAACGGATTTGTACTCACACCAACTGTGAATGTGGAAGGTACGTTGATACGAATATTTTGCAGTGAAAGTGCGTTATCCAATGGGATAGAAATTGTCATTGGAGTCAGTGAGATTTTCTTGTACTCTTGGACCAGAGGCCATACCATCACGGCACCTCCGTGGATACAACGTGATGCTGCACCCCCTTTGATACGTCCATAGACAACCAATATTTCGTCAGAAGCACATCGCTTATACCGAGTTACAAGAAGGATAAATCCAAATGCTCCAACTGCTAATACTGCAAAAATTATGAAAACTGCCCAGGTCGATGCGTCCGCCATGGTGATTTTACCGAAACCTTCCTATTAATTGCTTTGCCTACGGCTGCAGGGACCAATTCAGGTCTATTCTTCTGACGAGATGTCTTCAAGGGGAATAACAATCATTGTCGACCCAATTCGGTCTACGACCTGTATAAATTCTCCACTTGCAATCAGCAAAGACTTGTCCTTTGAACGAGCTGAGACGTTTTTGAGTGATCCACCTAGAGGTATTTGCACCTCTCCTGATTCATTAGGGCGGATACGGGAATAGACTTGGCCTCTTTGCCCAATTGCATCATCATAGTTGAGGGTGCCATCCGCTTGAAGATGGCTTATTCCGCGCATCATTTGTGCCATTCCGTACATTCCACCTGCAGCGCCAGCGCCTCCGAAGAGAACCGCAACGACATCGCTTCCGGTTGCTGATAAACCAAACATTCCAGTAAGGCCAAACATCATGACAGCCACGCTTAATCCTTGGATACTCAACATTTCAAAACCTAAGTCGGTGCCAATGTCTGCATCAAAGCCGACAGCTTCTCCAACTCCTCCGATTATGTCTCCTACGAGCATCAAGATCATCATGATGAAGAAGAGGATACCACCTAATATTGCACAACTGACAAAGATGACTTCTAGTAAGGTTGGTGCTTCAATTCCTGCCAAGTCTGCAAGCCATTCAAAGATACTCATGTTACTCAATCCAAGGATGGCCTTAATTGTCTTTACTGGAAATTCGGCTTAATTTGTACCGTTCTATACCAACTACGACTGACAACGAAAGCCCTGCTAAGGTAGCAGATATGATGTTGTTGAAACCTGCACTCCAACAGAGAAGCCATGTCCAAAGGGGCAGGAAGATTAGAAGTGTACGTTTCAAGAAAGGCCAAAAGCCACCAAACAACTCTTCAGCACCATCATCGATGGTTCGAAAAGTTGAGATATCGGGGGAAACCATGGTAATCTGTTTCAGAAATCTACGAAGAAGATGAGGGTGATCAGAGAGACAATCCACGTTATGACACCAAATCCAACGCCTTTGCCTTGATTCTTAATTGCATCTTCATTGACTTCACGGTTGAGTTTTAGAGGATTCAAAAGTAATTCCTTCTGTTCCATGCGGAACACAACGATGGCAAGCATGATTGCAGCAGCAGCTCCTCCTCCAAACAAGGTTGTAACCCATCCCTCGACTTCTCCCATGAGTTTTATCGAGAGGAAAAATTGGGTAATTCCGAACATAAACCAGAGAAATGAACCACGTTCTGCTGCCGCCATGGTATTCCTAGACACTCCTTCCTCTTGAATCCAATGCCGACGGGAGTAAACAAAATCGCATGTATTTGGGGACAGATGTTCTTCAACAAAGAGTTCTCTGGAGGTTCATGGGCGAACTACGATATGCGGTTGGAGGCTCGCCCATATCGCATTCTCTTTCCCCACTTTTGTTTTCTCTCGTGTTTCATTCGTTGAAGAAGAAAGATCAACTTTCGAATCTTATCCCCCGAACATTAAGGCTCATCGAATCGGTACACCTCGATGAGGTCTTAGGATGGGGCTATATTGAGCACGATGAACACAATCCTGATTGGACGCTCCTCGAAAGTCGGCTCGATTCGAATTCAGTGCAACTTCGAAGACTTGTTGAAGAAGTTCTGACTAGGGAGGCACATGACTCATTTACAGGTACTCAATCAATGAGAACACCACCTCCAGTCTCGGGGCATATTCCTCCTCAATATTACGCAGAAGAAGTTTGGATGAATCTCACCTCGCCACTCAAGCATCAACTGCAGAGTATGGCTTTCACTCCTGTAGATAACGGAATGGATATTCTTTCCGTCAATACATTACGATGGACTGGCCATGGGTGGTATTGTGCAACCACAGATGGAGCTGGTGTTGTAGATGTAGCAATTCACCATGGCATCGATGTTGCTTCTGGAGCAATCCTTGGCCTGAATGGTGGCGGAGGTTCTGCTCGTTCAATTGCAGACGCATGGCTTGAAGCAGGTGGCCATGTTGTGTCTCTTGGTGGACGTAGAATAATCGATGCTTCTCTCGTGAGCAAACAATTAGCAGATGTTGAACAACTTGATCTACTCATTGATTTTGACGGTACATACGATTCAGACATCAATGCAAAGCGAACTTTAACACCTGATTATGCACCACTAAGCGGTTCTTTGGAACAACAAGAATTGATACTTAGCACAACGAACATGACAATCGATGGCAGATGGATGCTTGTGGGGCAGCATCTTGAATCATGGCGCAGACTATGGGCGCCACAGTGCGCTGAACATTTGCCACCTTTGGACCAACTAATGTCCTGGTTGTTTGATTGTGAATTTGAATTAGCCCAATCGAGAAGCAAATCAATGGAAGAATGAAATGTTGGAGGGGCTAGCCAACCCTATGAGCGCACGCTCCTTGTTGTTGTGTGGGTTGCTTTTACTAGCAACCTTTTCGGGAGTTCAAGCCTTTCCCGAAGAGGACTCAAATTACCAATCCCCTCACACTGGGCCCGATTTCCCAGTAGGTTTCATTGATTTTTCAGTGAACCAACAAGGAGCTCCTGGTCAAGAACATCGTCTTGTCTACCCAGCAATGATTTCTGGAGAGGACAGTGAAGTAGCAGGTAACGGGCCATTCCCATGGATGGTTCTCATCGTGGATGAGAATGAGACACCAGAAAACTACATGCTTCTTTGCTCACGGATTGCTCAAACGGGTACGATGGTTTACATCCCATCATGGCAAACCAATTTGGAACTCAATGATATTGTCTCAGATTTAGAAGAAATTCAAACATGGATGCACAATTCAAATCAATCGAATGAAGCAGTACTTGGGATGTTTGGTTCCGTAGATGAATCTCATTGGGGTCTCATTGGACATGGCGTAGGTGCTGTTATTGCAACCAATGGGTACATCAATTGGCTTGCACTTGCTACAAATCAGACAGCTCAACCACCAAGAGCCATTGTAGGGCTTGCTCTTGAAGTCGAAGAAGTAAACGAGCCACTAACCATACAAGCACCTGCCCCAAACATCGGCTTGTTCATTACTGGAAGCGCTGATGAAGTAGCACCTGCAACAGAACACGTTCTGCCAGTATTGGAAAATGTGGATGGGTTTGCATGGCAAATTCTCCACTCACTTGGAGCAAATCATTACCAATATCAAGATTCATCTTCCTTCTTCGAGAATTTGAATGATGGAGATGCTTCGCTCACTCAAGAAGAACAACTCGATCATGCAATGGAGCATGTTCTTCCTTATCTCGACCTAACATTGCGTGGAGACCATTCATCCTTCCGTGAGGCGTTCAACCGCCCAAATGATGTCGATATAGTGTCAGATTCAAATGGATATGTCGATGAAGACTTCGATCAGGCACAACTCATTCCCCTATCAAACCCAATCAGTTTGAATGGAACGTTACTCAGCCCAACAGATGAGGCCACCTTCGTAGCCTCATGGTCTATGCGCAACGGCGATCAATACGACGATATTCCTTCAAATTGGACTGTTACGACCAAGTGTGTGCTGGATAATTCGACCGTTTTTTCAGGAGTCATCATCAACAACGAGGCCCGTTGTGTTGTGCCAATGAATGGCGTATCGCCAGGTGCACATCAAATCAAATTGAAGGTCTTCGTTGAAGGTGGTTCAGGATTCATTACGTTTGATTTTAACAGAACAAATGATCCAATTGGGCTGATTCATCCACTACCTGAGCTCCTTGTTCCACAACGTGGGTATGCACACCTTGATTCATCTGAGATTGCGATTGATCCAGATGGCCAACCTATCGAGATTGTTAATGCTACATTGCTTGATAATCAATCCCATTTTAACGTCGTCATCGACTCTGATTTATTGGGAATAACTCTCGTCCATACCGTTGATGAAGAATGGGAAGGGACCACTAAAATCGCTTTAGAATTGAAAGCAGGCGGCGAGATATTAGATGCCTTGAACGTCACATTGAATGGTAGTATTCTCCCTGTCAATGATCCACTCATTCAACTTTCATCTGTTGAACAACAAGTGGTTGATGAAGACAGTTCATCGATTTGGTTTGATGTCTCTCAATATATTTCTGATCCAGAAGGTGCTCCCTTGTCAATGGAGATTAACGGATTAATTCAAGGAGAAGGAGAGTTGCTTTCTTGGATGGTTGAATCCTCAAATGATACCATTCGATTCACCCCTTTGCTCAATGCAAATGGGGCTGAAGTGTTCACATTAACCGCCTCTGACGGTTTCAATACTCCTCTCTCTATCGATGTGCCATTCAGGGTCAATCCCATGAACGATGCGTTTGATGTAACTGGATCTGCATGGAATATTGATCTTGTTGAGGAAGAAACACTTCTTCTGAATCTACTTGATTTTGCCGTGGACCCTGATGGAGATGCTCTCATTTGGCAACTGGAATCTGAAGGTTCAACAAAATCGCAGATGGCTATATCAGGTCAAGAGTTACTCATTTCAGGATTGCTTGATGCGAATGGAATCGATGATGGCTGGTGGCTAAATGTCACAGATGGAGAGACTGTTTTTGAACAGAGAATTACGTTAACCATCAGTCCCGAACCAGACAGGCCTTCGCTATCAAATGGTTCGATAACAAAAACTTCCGAGAATACGCTCCTATTAGAATGGATGTGGAGTGACACTGATCCCGATTCTGAAATGGATGTCATCGTCAATCTTGATGGGATACTTCAAAATGGAACAATGAATTGTGATTCTTCATTATCCACATCTTGGTGCACTCAAGTATTCACTGGAGAACAAACCGAAGGTTCAATTCTGCAGTTTGATATCATCGCAAGAGATCCAGCATTTGCAGATGTTTCAATCCGCATTCAGTACACGGTTCCAGTTGAGCCAAAGATTCCTTCAGCAGATTCTGATGATACATCCAGTGGAGGCTCAACATTGATTGCAGCTGTAATTATTGTACCACTTGTTGCACTTGTTGGATGGATGTTGTTCCAGGTTCGCAAGCCTCCTCAACAACCTGAGCCTGAAGATCAATCAGGTGGCTTACTGGCACGAGCAGAGCGGAAAATAAACGAATCATAGAGGAATGTTGCCGTGCTTCTTAGGCGGGCTCCATTCACGCTTCGAACGCAGAATGTTCAATGCTCTACATAGGCGCAATCTGCTTTCAGAAGGTTCGATGACATCATCGAGCCAACCATTTTTTGCTGCGACATATGGGTCTCCGAATTTGGCTTTGTATTCATCAACAAGTCGGAGGCGAACTTCTTCCTGTTGTTCAGGTTCAACAGCGTTGATTTCCCTTCGATGAATGATGTTGACTGCACCCTCTGCTCCCATGACTGCAAGTTCAGCAGTTGGCCATGCAACATTGTAATCACTTTGCAGGTGTTTACATGACATTGCCAGGTAAGCGCCACCGTAGGCTTTTCGAGTAACTAAGGTAAGTTTAGGAACAGTTGCTTCTGCATAAGCGAAGAGAAGTTTCGCACCGTGACGGATGATTCCACCCCACTCTTGTACAACTCCAGGGAGGAATCCAGGGACATCTTCGAATGTAACAAGCGGGATGTTGAATGCATCGCAGAGGCGAATAAATCGGGCAGCCTTGATTGAAGCATCAATATCCAAACAGCCTGCAAGAACGTTTGGTTGATTGCCTACAACGCCGATTGTGCGTCCGTTTAGTCTTGCAAATCCGATGATAATATTTTCAGCATAGTTGGTAAAAAGTTCTAGAAATTCCCCGTCATCGACAACTTCTTCAACGACTTTTACCATGTCATAAGGGCGATTGGGATTGTCCGGGACAAGCGTTTCTAACTCTTCATTCAATCGTGTAATTGGATCTTCAGTTGCGACATGCGGAGGTTCTGCATCATTATGGTCTGGAAGATAGGAGAGAATCTCATGAACGAGGAAGCATGCATCTTCTTCATCATCAGCAACAAGGCAGGCAATTCCTGAACGAGATGCACTGTCTCTTATACACATCTCCGAGCCCACGAGACCGTACTAGATCTCGT
>CAXDRT010000036.1:0-14740 GCA_963991835.1 uncultured euryarchaeote | reverse complement strand
TGGGATATCAAGGCCAAGGTGCATTGGAGTACCCTCTGTTAGAGGTTTGTCACCGACGTGGACTCCAAGCAATGAAAGAAGATATTCTTCAATTGAGTGGACCAGTGTCCCACGAGCAAGTGGCGCAAGGTCTTCAGACACCTCTGGCTCTACTTCTCGCGCTTTCAAGATCTGTTCGGACCAAGCTAAACGAGGACAATTAATCCATGGAGTGAGTCTATTTGTGGACCAAATTTTCTCGTCATCACTTCGTTGATTTGTAGTCCATATAGATGAGATGGAATCGGGCATAGACAAGGCAGGAGGTAGAGGTCTTGGATCGATTGAAGGTCCTCGGGAGTTCCCATTCTTTTTGTATCCGAGATGTGGCCAATTGTCAACTGTTCTGCCCCCTCCTGTTTTGGCTTGACCTAATGAAGGTGAAAGGACGAGCCCATTGACTGAGAGAAGATTTTCTCTGTAAGTCCACGGCATTGCATCTTCTTTTTCAGTGGCTTTGAACTTCGGTTGTCTTCTGTATCGGTCTAGATTTAGGTGCTTTTCCGCTCCCATCACAAGAGAGGTTGTTGAGCGAATTTTTACCTCGGGAGTTGCACCTGATTTTAGAGCAAGGCCTGTTCGCTGTCTACGATCCCTGGGTAGATTTTCTGCGCGGAGTAACTCGACATTACTTCCTTCCAAGACCAAAGCAGAACTCTTGTATGTCAGCCAGTTACCATCTTCGCGCGTTACGAATGACCAGCCTGCGCCTGATGATATTGAATCTACCAGAAAATCC
This sequence comes from uncultured euryarchaeote, assembly GCA_963991835.1. GTDB lineage: Archaea > Thermoplasmatota > Poseidoniia > Poseidoniales > Poseidoniaceae > MGIIa-L2. The sequence goes on along the minus strand of CAXDRT010000036.1, from coordinate 13,962 downwards.
GGCGGCGTTGAGAGATTCGATAATTTCCCACCGAGTTCAATCTCTGCTAAATATTCGGCAACAGGTGTTGAGTTTCCAGCAGATTCATCGTGTTTCGTATCGAATAATATCGCAGAATTACACGTGGACAATAATGATTTGAAAACATGGCGTCCACGACGAATAGGATGATCTGAATCATTCAATCCCAATTGAACTCTTACAGCATCATCAATCCAGGGCACTCGAGGGGGTTTCATCGACCATGATTCCGAATCAATACCAACGAACATTACGATGTCAGCACGCATTCCATATGCTTGTTCTGGCGTACATATCTGCACATCAGAATGACGAATCCGAGTTGATGGAAGTTTTGTTTGATTTGCTGATAGTTTACAGATATCAAGGAAATCGACATTAGAATCGTATTGTGTTATTGAGTCAATCGTTTGAATCCAAGACTGCAATCCTCCAATTGAGTGGTCATAGGTCGAAGTGCGGTTGAAGAGTTGCCCCCATTCGCATGCTTTTAGAAGATCAGCAAGAACCTCTCTATGATTAGAGTTCATCTTTGGGAGTGGAAGTTCAACACCACTTAGACTACTAATCAACGGTTCCTGTATGAACGATTGTGCCTCTGAATCTAAGAATGGGGACCAGACTCTTGCAAGGGAATAAAGCCACCATCTTGTTTCCTCTATGGCCTGTTCTTCTGCGTCTTTTCGGTAAGGTTCTGAAGAGGTAGGAGTTGCCACCGATAACGACCCAAGCCAGCGGAAGAGCGCTCCATTTCCTCCAATGACATGGAAGCTTCTTCCTATATTTTCCAATACATCGAGATTTGGTTTAGGCTTCCAGTCTACATTCACTGGGTGAGATAAATTGGACAGAAGGTTTTCAATAATTGGGAATGCTTGCGATTGAATGATGTCAAACAACTTGTTGCCAGACCAAGCATCTTGTCCGTCGGCGATCGAAAGGAAGCGTAGGACTGCTTGAACTGCTGAAGTTGAGCCGACTGTTTCGGTACCTGCATCACAATCTAAGCCTATCTGCTGAAGTCTGCGTTTCCAAACATTTCTTCTGTTTTGATCAGCATCAATAACCAGAATCTTACCAGAGTAATGTTGTCGATAAACACGGATTGCAGATAAAGCTGCATCGAGAACTTGGGATGCCTGATCAAAGGACACGAGGTGAATTCCTTCAGTCCTAATCTCATCTTCAAGTACAGGAGAAAGTGTGTGTTTTGGAACCCAGTTGGGCACTTCATCTTCTGATTTTACGTATTTGATTTCATCATCGATATAAGCGCCATGCAGGCCAAGACGAAAAGATCCTTGCACACACAAATGATGGATTGGAACTCTTGTGGCTAAGGCGGTCAAAAACGTCTTTTCATTGCTGTAGAAATCAGGAGGGTGATTCAGTAAAAGAATACCTTCTACTGTCGACAATGAATATGGAATTTGATTGTCAGAATCTAAAAGGGCGTTTGTTAACTCTTCCATGACATGATGTTCATGAAGAAGATTTGATTTCTTAAACGAAGAAAGAAGGCGATCTGCCTCGGATGCACCAGGATCATCCTCCCATTTTGAGATAATGTCATGCCTTGTAGAAAAACGATGCAGTTGAAGTAATCGCTCGGTTTTAGACAAAGACCACTTTCTCGAGGCATCTGGATGCATTCTTGGGAATCTAAATTCGGAGGCAGCATGAGAGAATAGCTTGTTGACTTGGACAATCCCCACTGTAGATCTTGGGACTATGACTGGAAACCTGAAGTCCATTTGAAGTGATGTAGAAAGGCGATTTAGTGTTGTATGGCGGCTCGAATCAATTGCTCCGCAGACGGTGCTTATGTGCTTCAACACATCTTCTCGAACGGTTTCATTCGGATAGATGATCATGAGATTATTTGTTCCGCCCTCAAGGTGCTGTAGGAGCCATTGAGGCACTAAAGTAGATGGAGAGCATGCTTCAACAGTAACGTTCTGCGTCATATTTCGCCCCCAGTTCCCTACAAGAATACCGAGGGTATAAAAGGAAACTCATTCGATTTTGTTATTTTTTGCTTCTTTGGGAAAAGAGCGGGGGGTGGTTTCACTTTCTTGCACCCTCTCTATATCGAACAAGAATAATTCTTGTTTAATCTAAATCTCAACATGAATCGTCATGTTTAAATAGTTCGCAGGACATAGATGTAATCCTGCCAAGCGATATTGTGCCGATAGCCGTAACTCACGGATTAAATTTGCACAATCTTGTTACGGTAAAAAGGAAGAAGAAGGCGATATAATGACGGAAAAATGTGAAGAATGTGGAAGTAACGACATGAAAATGAACAATGCACGGGGCGAACTCGAATGCAATGATTGTGGGCTGGTGGCTGAACACCAGGTCTCTACCAACCAAAATGACAATGCGGGTGCTATCTGGGGAGAAAACAGTTTCAACACTCCGACCACCAGAGTTACCAAAATCAAGACCGGTAATAAGGGCAACGGTTTGGGCTCCTATATTGGAACACAAAAGGAAGCAAAAGGGAAGTGGAAGATTCTTCGAAACATCGCTGCTCGAGATGCGAAAGATTGTCATCCAATGGTCCAAGCAACTATGGATGCTGCAGTAAGACTCAGCGGAACCGAGAATGCGATGAAGGCTAAGGCAGCCATTACTCGCGCCACACTGCCTATCGATTATGAGGAAGCGTTGGCTGCTATGAAGGCCGTTGCTAAAGGAGAGGAAGTCATCCTACCAAAGAATTCTGTTTGTAGAATGAAGACAAGAGGTGCTGATACGGGTCACAACGAAAGACTGCTAGCACTTGGTTGCCTACGAGTTTACCAGGCAAGATGGGGCGGAATGAGCATAGATTGGGCTGCAATGCTCGAGAACACTGGGATTACAATGAAGCAAGTTATCGATGCCTCCAAGATCATCGAAAAGTACTTTTCAATTTGTGAAAAGGTTGAACTCGATGGCAAGAAGCTCATTGCTCCTGCAAACGACCGAAGAGAAGTTGCGCTCGCAAACAGAGCCGAGGAAATCAGAATCATGAAACAACGACTGAGAAACGTCGTCACAGATTTGGAAAAGAGCCTCCAAGACAAACTCATGGAAGATTTGAATCAACGACTTTTCAAATTAGGCGAGCCAACAATGTCTGAATCTCCTATACCAAACGTGCCTGCTCGAATCTTGTGTTCAATGCTTTTCCAGATGTCATGCATGAAATTCGGTGTTGCTGAAAGTAGATTGACTGCAATTGCTGGTGCTGCAGACAAAACAAGAAATGCGATTAAGTCTCGATTGTCAAAACTGATTGATGCCATCGATGCTGGCCAAATCTATGACAATGGTGCATTCGACATCTCACTATGATGCTTGAATACGTTGTATCTTTAAGCAGAATGACTTGGTTCAGTCATGGCACGCATTTGCGTAACTGTGGTCGCAATCCTCTTTGCTCTGTCTTTACTCGGTCCTACTGAAGCGGCAGAGATTGAAGAACTCGATTCGGGGATGGTATTTGGAGGACTTCACGTCCTTACAAATGGAACCAATATTCTAATAGCGAACAGTTCATTGAACGATCTACCTACAATTGCTGAAGATTATACTGCAACGTGGTGCGGCCAGTGTTTAGTCGTGGAAGAGGCTCTAGAAAATGTTGCATCGACCTCAAACATGCAGGTTTATTCGATTCACAGGAGCATCAACGATCCTGAAGATCCATTAGGTTCTGAGGCAGTGGATGCTCAATTCCGGGATCGTTATGACCCGTATCTACCATGGAAGCCTCCAATTGTAGGCTTTAATGGAACATATGCAATATCTGGGAATGTCCCTGTAGGGTCTTCATTAGAGGAAGATTATAGAGAACAAGCAGCAAAATCTCTTGACTTGGGGCCTGGTTATGTTACCTTTGCATGGACGCCAACGGGAGCGAACTCTGGGACTGTTTCTTGGGGTATCGAACAGTTTACCAATTCCTCGTTCAATGTCTCCTTATGGGTAGTTGAAACCGTTGGAACATTTGCTGATGGAACGAATGGAAAAGGAGACTACCCTCACATCGTCCGAGAAATTATCCATCTGGGCCTCATCGATTCAACAGGGTTCAGTCAAGGCAGTAAATCAATCAGTTACGCAGATGCATACGATGGAGATGATCTGGAACTCCATCTTATGTTCCACGAAATCGTAGAAGAAGTCGACGTAGAAGAAGAAGTCGACAATACTTCAGAAGATGAGGACGAAAAATCCAACTCTTCAACTCTCCTTATCTCACTCGCTGTCATAATTCTCGCCGCGATAGGAATCGCTTCTTCCCTGATAACGAAGAAATATCCTACTCAGGAAAATGATGAAGTAGTCCCAACTCAAGTGGCCACAACTGAACCAACAATACTCAATGAATGGACGGATGAAAAGGGCCACACCTGGAGAAAAATGAGCGATGGTAGTGGTCGATGGTGGAATGGGACAGACTGGCAAGAAGTCTAATCCAATCAGTAATAATCGACTAAGTTTGCCTGCAACCTATGATCTACTTCTGGCATTCTATCAGGAGGTCGGCCAACTTCTAGGAATCGAATAACATAGTTTTCAATATTGAAAAATCCAAGTTCTTGTTCGAGTGGTTCCAAGAGGGTGCGGAGCTCTTGCCTTGGATTTGCGATAGGGAAATCGCGTCGAACAAATACCTGATCGCCATTAAGTCGACGGGAGTAATGGTACCCAAGAATCTCTAAGAAGCGAATTATTGCATCTTCTTCTTGAGCAGTTCGAATTGTTATTCGAAGCCCGCATCCTTGAAATCGTAACACACCTCTAACACCGCCGACGGAGACATGATTTCCAATGGGCTGTAAGGAGAGCGCTTCCCAAACAAGGGGCATTGTGCGATACCACCTATGGAATTGGCCATCACCCTCTTGGAGATCTTCGGCAGGATCTTCCTCTACATTTTCGAGCACATCCTCTACTTCCACTGGAGGATCTTCCCTGACAACTAATCGTCTTCTATCTTGTCTATTTCCCCAATTAAATCGAGCGAAATCAATACCGCCGAATTCAATATCGTCATGCTCAAACATACTATCCCTTATTGACGGTGGACGAATTCTCCAATCGTTTACAAAAACGGTATCAGAAGTTATCTGAAGATCATCTAATTCTGTTGGTTTGAGCAGTTTATTGAACTCTTGATGCCCTCCAAACATCATAAAATCTGGTAGCATTCCACGACCACCTGAATAGAACGACTTCGGTGTGACACGAGATGTCGATTGGGGTTCACCTTGTGGCTCGTTTGAGCGAAGATGCATCATTAAACTGTTCACCTTTTCTGCGGTAATTATGTCTGAAATAAGTGAAAGAACAACGATTGCGATGGTATCTCCAATTGGAATATCTCGGTGATAACGACCTGTATGAATGCACAAGGAATGTGGGGATGTAAAGCCGAGACGTACTCCATGAATTTTGAATGGAGCTCTGTGTGCGCCAGATTCTAATCTGATTTCATAGAAGTGTCCAATCATCCCACGAACAAGAATACGATCACCCTCCACCCAAGTATCATTTGGGAATTGATCAAGAACACCACGAAGAAATTGCATTGATTTTACAAACGGAGGGCTTAGTTTCTCTTGTATCTCGTAAGCAGAAGACCAATTCATTTGGGTTGCAATAAGCATCTCGCCTTCTCGAGATTCGTGAGGAGAACTGCACCAAGATACCAAACCTGCAAGCAATACAGGACTTGGCGGGATTGGTGCCCTCCTCGCTGATCCTTTCTTTGTCATCGCTCTAAAACACAGCTCTCCTTTTGCGCTCAATGCTATCGGCGAAGCCACATTTTTGTGCTCGATTAAATCGTTTAATTTACCCCAGCGGCGAGCCCATGGCCATTCCGCATCCAGGAGAATATTGTTTGAGCCATCTCGAAGAAATCGTTTTGAGAGTTTCATTCGTTGGCGTGGGCGCCTGTTAGACCCAAGACGTTCGAGTAGAGCACTTGCCCAATGATGATTGGCAAGTGGATTAAATCCGAGTTTCCTCTTGTGTTCAGAGAGAACATACGATGTTTGAATCATTGAATCAAAGGGGGTGATTCGATTGTTCCGAGTATTCCGAAAGAAGAGATTGTAATACCGGTTCATGTATCGGCCATCCTCTCCAGATTTGCGAATTGGCTGATATAATGCACTCGTTGCTAAAAAAATCATTACCAAATCCCACCCAACCCGAGTTTCTTTATCAGTAAGAATAAGTAAAAATTGACGAATGGGAATCTGGACATTGTGGCGATGTCCGTCTACGTACATGCTCCCTTCACTGAATGCCAGAATGGATCCATTACTCATCTGATACCCATCCTCCAACCGTTCCTTTTCATAGCCTGAAACGCCAAATCCAGAATTCAATTTTTCAACAAATAGTTCCTCTTCCTCTTCAGGGAACGGAGAATAACGTACAGGATCTTCCTGTGGGTTCTGTAAACGAGCCCAGTCTACATCTGGAGTTGTGAGCATGAATTGTTCCAGGTTTTCCCATCTACGTTTCAAGGAGCGAATTGGCCCACCGAGTACTTGCGCCATTTGTTCATGAACAGAAAAATCGAGTTCTGGGGCCCAATTTCCTTCCTGGGCAAGTTCAATACAACGCTCGCATAAAGGACATTGGTATGTTGATTCATCTTGATGGCATACGCTGCATGAAGGTTGAAGCATACAATCTATCGATTTCCAGAGATTAAAAACATTCAGCGAAGAGATTCCAATGCCATTATGACATTGTCAACATCTTCATCTGTAATGTGAAGGTGTGTAACTAAACGACATTGTGTTGGTGAAATATCGAACATATCGATTCCTTGTTTACCCATATGTTCCGCTACTTGCGATGCTGAGTAGCCATCTGCTGAGAAATATACCATGTTCGTTTGGACTGCATCAATATCGACGTGGACATGCTCCATTTCATTGATTGCAGTTGCTAGATTCATGGCTCTTCGATGATCATCAGCCATTCTGTCAACGTTGTTTTCAAGTGCATAAATTCCAGCCGCAGCAAGAATTCCCGATTGCCTCATACCGCCTCCAAACATTTTGCGCCATCGATGTGCTTCACCAATGAATTCTCGAGAGCCGACTAGTACGGACCCTACTGGCGCACCAAGACCTTTCGAAAGACAGATTGAAACAGAATCGTAATGTCGAGTCATACGCGGTAGTGCAACTCCAGTAGCAACTGAGGCATTGAAAATACGAGCCCCATCTATGTGTGTTCCACAATTATGTTCTTTCGCCACAGAAGCAATTTCGTCGAGAATTGATTGTTCATAACACGTCCCTCCCCCTCTATTGGCTGTGTTTTCAACACAAACAAGACGGCCGTCGGGATAATGAGATTGGGAACCTGCTTGTTTCCTTATTGCGCCTGATACCAACTCTGGAGTAAGCATGCCATACTTGCCTTCTGGCAATGCTATGCTTGAACCACACAGCGCCGCATATCCTCCGCCCTCGTAAAGATAGATGTGACTGTAACGTTCGGTTACGATTTCATCACCAGGAACTGTATGTGTTTTCAGTGCCACAGCGTTTGACATTGTCCCTGAAGGAACAAACAGCCCCGCTTCTTTCCCGCATCGCTTAGCAACCAGTTCTTCCAACCGTTGAACAGTCGGGTCATCACCAAGTACATCGTCGCCAACTTCGGCAGTTGCCATTGCATCACGCATGGCCATGGTTGGTTGTGTTACCGTATCCGAACGGAGGTCAATACGGCTTGAGGAGTGGTCTCGCATAGATGTGCTAGTAAGCATCCCATGTTCAAAGAATCGACTCAAAGTAATTTCAAATCGCCTGTAATCGACTCGACTTCTTCATCGCTACAAGGCCCTAAAGCAAGTACTGTAAATGAACCTGCAGGAATTTGAGTATGTCCTGCATCATGAATTTTATTCGCCATAATCCCGCAGTTCGTTGCTTCGAGTGATAATGATTCTAAATGAAGATCTGATTCCCCTTTCACACAAATTTTCTTTTGTCCCGTTTTGAACCACGCATCAAGCAGAGCGGGGTCTCGTTCGCCACAGGAAAGTGTAGCCTTCACTGCTGCATGCGCAACCTGAGCTGCAATTTTCCCCTTACCCATTTTGAGTTCGTGATTAACAACAAATATCATTTTCAACTTCTCATCAAGAGGTATATTCCTCTGTGGTTTTGGTGCTGTTAAACGATGAATGAAGCTTCGTAATCCCATGAATTCACCTCAGTCGTATGCCTTGAGTTCGGAAAAAAGATGATCCATTGTATGGCGGGGTGCAGGTCCTACGCCCAACACTGTTACCGTCCCGGGAGCTACTTCGGTCAATCCTGCATCTTGAATAAGTGAATATGGCAATGATGCTTCCTTGACTAAGCCGAAGAAATACATCAGATCTTCTTCATCATCGACAGACAAACAAATCTTTCTCGAAGCAGTTTCTTGCCATCGCTGCACCATTCTAGAATGGGTCTTTTTCGCTTGTTTAAGAGAACCAATCGCTGCATGAGCGCATTGTACTGCTAGTTTTCCTGCTGAAAGTTGTAAATCAGCACGGCAAAGAAAAGCCATTGTAGGAGGTTCAGACAATGCTGACATGTTGATCCTCTCGAACAATTCTTTGTTGGGAAGAAGTTTGGAGAGAGAGTATTCGTTCAAACCATGCCCCGCTCCAAACTGCAAAGAAAATATTCCCTATCATGTGGAGAGCGTCGAATGGAATGCCATTGAATAGGTAAAGACCAAATTCAAGAATTGACATTGTTCCATCTAAAATTGAAAGTGAGACGATAATGCTGAACAATGGGACGCTCCATACTGCGGCAAAGGAAAGACGCTTCATGTTGAGAGTCCCGTCATTGTCATGGACTGAAAAGAAGGCGCTAACACCAGCTACACTGGACCAAGCAAGAACTTGGAAAAGAGTCCACCAGCCATCTCCAAGAACCGCATTACTAGAGACGGTGACTAGGATTACGAAGGCAATACTGCGTTGAAGCCCATACTTAGAACCAACCATAATCACGAGAATTGTAACTGGCATGATGTTCGGGAGACCACCGAGTAAGATTCGACCCCCAGAGGCTATGATAGCGAGTAAGAACAACGACCACAGCCAACCCTTTTGGGAATTATTTGGACGCATTAAGAGCCAAATCGCTGAGGCGAAAAGAAGTGAGTTGATGGCGAGTAAACCAAGCGGTGAAACATGAGGTCCATGTGTACCAAGACCGCTCAGCATAAACGTTCCAGAAGTCGGTTAGCCTTGAGTGTTACCGCTTAAGCTGGTCTCCAATGAAGAATTGAATCAGAATCGATTGCTGTATCGGCAATACCTGTATTCGAACGAGCCCCATCGAGCGTAAACTCCCAGCCATCTCCTTCAGTTCCATTAAAAGAAAGTAAATACAAACCAAGATATTGATCTTCATACTCAGTCGAAATCCCTAGTGATTCTGATGCCGCTTGGGTCAACTCATAGACATTTGAGTGTCCGTTTAGCCCTCCAATGACGTTCTCTGTTCCATCGATTTCAATGATTACAATTTGTGTATCTCTCCATTCTTCTGGCCATTCTGCATTCCATGTAGCCTTTGTATCCTGTTCGATTAATGTGGGCCATTTGGTTGATACTTCTGGCACTGCAGCAACGGTAAACAGGAGAAGAAACAGCGTGAGAGCCTTCCAAAAGCGAGGTTTGTTTTTGGTAGCAAAGAAAACACAGCAAAGTAGGTATGAGGATAAAAGGAGCGCATAATGAAGTGTTTCGATTAAAGAAAAAGAGGAGGTTTTCTCGGTAGGTCGATCGCTTTCGAATATCGTTACTTGTAGAATGCCCATGTCATTGCCAAGTGCCATTGCTGTAGATGAGAAACCAGGGGCTGCAGTAGTATATGTGTCGAATTTAGTTGTATGCATTCTTAGTTGGGACGTTTGATTAAACACGCCCCAACCTCCATCTGGCGTGTTTGAAGGAATCCAAATTTCTATTGAACCATTTTTGAGGTGATGGATTGACATCTCTCCATTTGAATGGAATGAACTCTTTGAATCTTCGATACAAGTTATGCTATCACAACGCAACGAAACCCATTCTTTGGATGTTGCAAGGAAGATACGATCATCGTATTGGAGTGGAACAGCAGGTGAAAAACCATAGTTTCCTAAGACGCTATTGTTGAGATACAATGTCGATCCCGTGGCTGTTTGAAGATGAATCAATAGACCATGTTGTGTTTCGATTGGAGCGTGACGAATCTTTCCATCACCAATTGAGGTATTGGTCATAGTTCCATCTCGGTTGACAGAATAAAGCACACCAGTTTCCGTTCCAACGTGGTAACCACTTTCTGAAATTAAAACCCCATTTCTCCAACCTACCTCTTGGAATTCTACTCGAAGAAGTTCCTCTCCTGTTTCCAAACAAAGTGTGGATAGTCCTTGTCGACTCGGAACAACAACGCGGTCTTCATCGAGCCCCATTTTCCCTGTAATTCCAAGAACGTTCACTTCAGTTTGATGTTCCCATACCAATGCTCCATTCGAAGGATTCAGTGCAGTAACCTTTCCATCCGCCCAAGCAACGATGAGGAGGTTCTGCCACGTACCGCATGTTCCACTACCCGATTCGATGAAGAGAAGTGGAGACATATCGTGTTGGAGTGTGGTTTCGGAACGGAAAGTCCACAGTTCATCACCAGAAAATAGATCAAACGCAGAGACCTGTGGCCGCTCGTCTCCAATCCAGAAGCCCGAGGTTCGTACATAGACTGAATCTTCGACGATAAGAGGTTGCGTCGTGATGTAACCGTTTTCAAATTCATGCTCCCAAGAATAAGTTGATTCAGCCTTTGTAAAAGGTAAAAGGAGGACTAGAAGCAACAACAGGACAACACGTTTCATGCCGAATGCCTCTGGATGACAGTACGAAGAACGGAACTTACTTCCTTGCCATCGACACCAGGACAGGCCCCCATAACAATTCCCATTAATGGGCCCATTGCTCCCATTCCACGTTCTTTTACGAAGTCTAAACGTTCCAGAACAATGGATTCAACAATCGATTCTAGGTCGCCTACATCCGCAGGCACAAGCCCATTTTGTTCAGCATATGCTTCAATTTCACCAGATGAAATTTCTTTCATATCTGCAAAATGTTCGATAGTCGATTCAATGCCTTCTCTTGTAATTCCGCCGTTTTCACGAACGGATAGGACTGTGGAAAGAACTGAAGGTTCAACTGATTCATGAACCAAAAGAAGCGATGCCCAAGCCTTTGTTGCAGTCGGATGTGATTGGAAAAAGACGTCATCTAATTCTCGGGAAAGGAGTTGTTTGCATTGATCTTCAGACAGTTCCGTATCCTTCAAGCGATTCAAACGTTCATCTTGACTCATCGGTAAGTTTCCAATAATTTCGTTCCAATGTTCATCATGAACAATAACTGGAGGAACGTCTGTTTCGGGATACATTCGTGCGCCACCAGGAAGAGGTCGCATAGGGGAGGTAGTTCCATCTTCTGGAGCCCCTTTCTTGACAACTACATTACGGACTTCCTGTGGTATACGGTGGTAGGAAAGTCGAGCTCGTTGAACAACCGATTCAAGTGCGAGATTCGCTTGCCATTCTGGCGCAAGGCATAGAACAAATCCATCTCGTTCTGAAAGTTCAAGTTGAGTTCTCACTGCATCGACAAAGGATTGCTCTATACCATAGGCAGGGAGTTCATCGGAATGAAACACTCCGCGTACACCTGCTAATTTCGCAGCACCTGCAAGCTCTCTACCAAGTCGTGGAAGTTGAGAGCCTTCGGAATCCAGTGTTTTCGTCCCAAATCTTCCTGCAAAACCAGAAAGTTTCAGTGCAATCATCTTGTATTCCGAATCCAAACCTTCACGAATCATTCGACTTTCGCAATCTGAGAAAACGGAGGTAACATCTGAAAGTTCTGTAGGAAGATGCTGTTCAACTGCTCTTGCCACTTCAGCCTCGATTGAGGCATCATCAAGTCGTCGATCTGTTGGCAATAATGGGAGATCAAGTTCCTGGCGAAGCGTGTTAGCAAGACGGTACATGTGGACTTGTCGCACCATTTCGAGTCGGACAATCTTTGGAATCCAGCCCAAATCCTGACACCCTTTGATTTCAACACGGTCACCACAAGCAACACTCACATTGAGATCTTGTCTGATTGAGCCTAGACCACGACGTACACTTCGCGTATCTCTGAGTGTTCTTCCTAACGCCTTTGCCGTTATTTGAGCGTGTTCTGGAGAGATGATGTCTGGGGAAGTTGCAATTTCAATCAGAGGAACACCGAGTCGGTCTAAATTGTAAATGACTTGTTCACCAGATGATGTTGAAATTGTTTCTAACTTACGAGCACTATCTTCTTCCAGACACAGTACATCGATTCCAACGTCACCCATTTCCGTCTTTAGAACACCGTCGGTTGAGATGAGTGATGTTCTTTGAAATCCGCTTGTATTCGAACCATCAACAACTGTTTTTCTCATGGTCTGTATGGCAGTGACAGGCTTTGATTCAAGCAAAGCCGATACGGTTAGAGCAATATCCAATGCATCAGAATCATGTGGAAGAGGGGGGCTATCATCAAGTTCGATAAGACCTGCATTTGGAGATTGTATGTAGACAAATGAGCGATTACGTCGCTTTTCAAAACGTGCTGCGATGTCTACAGCCCCTCCCTCTCCGCTCGCTAAGCGTAGCTTTCTGCTGTATCGCGGCCATTCATCAGGAACCGTTTCAATGGTAACATCAAACAAATCGCATGGTTGTCGAGAATGGAGCTTTCCAGTCGCTAATTGCTGGTGGACTTCGATACCACACATGAAGCCAAGTTGTTCTGTATCGAACGAAGAAGCGTCCTCAAGGACGCCTTCTGGTTCCTTGCGAACAATCTCAGCCATAACCATCCCAGGTGTATCCACTTCATGAGGTGAACGCTTAAGATTCAAACAATCTGGAGCGTATCGTATCCATTTGGTCTCATTAAACGACCATTTTGATTGAGTTTCTCAATAATCTCTTCTGCCTTCGAACGAGGAATATTTTCACGCTCCGCTTCATTGATGACGTCCAAAAGTTGTGCAATCCCTCCGCCATTTTGTTGGAATCGATCGATGATGTCGAGAATTGTTCGCTCAGCATGGCGGGCGCCGCCTTTTTTATTGGATTGCATCGCTGTTTCATCGAAGTTTTCACCCATCAAATCGTAACGCCAAAGTCGAGTCAGACGGACTGCTCGTTCTGCGTCTTGAAGTGTTGCTGTTTCAGCGAGTCGTATTCTTGCACTCGCTTCTGTCAGTCGAGCAAGAGCCTCAAGAGAACGGGCGGTAATGGCAACAGAGTCTTGGAAATCTCCTGATTTTTTCCGTTCTCCGACGTAGTAATCGATGATGTGCTTTCTTGCTTCTTCGTCGAGATTTGGGTGAATCGAACGCTTTGAAAATGCAATATATTTGCGCATAAACTCGCGGTGAAGATGCCCTTCTGTATGAGATGGAGTTGTGACGGTAGAACTCAGTTTTGTCGGATCTGGAGCTGACCCCTCATTGACGAGCAATTCACTTGTTCCTGAGAACCGGTTGTTTACGATATGTCCTGCAATCTTTGCATCTTTGTCTTCTGACGGCTCGTCAGTCAATAACCAGATGACATCGAACCGGGAAATGAGAGGGGGGTCGAGATTGATCTGGCCCGTAAATGGAACCTCAGATACTGGTTGGAAACGGCCAGCTTTCGGATTCGCTGCAGCAAGAACTGCACATCGAGTTCTCAAACTAGCATTAATTCCTGCTTTTGAAATCGAAATTCGTTGCTGTTCCATCGCTTCGTGCATGCTTGAACGATCGGATTGGTTCATTTTGTCGAATTCGTCAATAGCAGCAAGTCCTT
>CAXDRT010000035.1:0-14909 GCA_963991835.1 uncultured euryarchaeote | reverse complement strand
TCTATATTCATAAGCGTAACACTTGGTTTATCACATCTTAGATATCGAATTTGCCAATCAGAGGTTGATAAAATCTGGCTACGGTTGGGTGTAAGATTATTTGATGTAAGGTATGATTTCAATGTTTGAATAATTATGTCAATTGAGTACCAATTACCTTTTGGCAACGAAGAGAGTTTTTCACTTACTAATTCTGTCAATTCATCATATAATTTTGCTGTAGCTTCGGACGAACCATCACTGTAATTTCTTGATATTGAGTAAATCCAGCCAGTACGAGAGGTAATTCTGCTCCAACTTGGGAACAAAAAGAAATCGTTTCTTTTGTTTACGCAGATATACCAATATGCAGAATAACGAATTGGCACACTCCTTTCATCTCTTAATTTAATTAAACCATTAAAATCAGTGGGTAATTTTTGTATTTTTCTCATTTTTTCAAACATTTTATCTAATACAAAATCAGATTTAGGTAATGAAAGTTTTTCATTTAGGTCATCATTCACATTGTCACAAACGAAAAAGAAATTACTCCATTGATCAGATTCGAAATCGGGGTGTCCAAGTGGTAAACCCTTGCCCGCCATAATCTCTCGATGACTTTCCATTACATGTGAGTTTCTAATAGAAAATCTTTTTCTAAATCAGCAAACACTTCAAAATCTCTGAATCTTGTTGTTGTATATTTTGAAGGCTAGTCTAATTGCTTTAGATCTCAATTAATGGGTTATTGCATAATACCCTTGTATTCATTTTATGCAAACTAATGGTATTGCAGTGGGTCATATACTTCGCTAGCGATGCAAAGAGCCCACGCAAAGCCCATTCAAACTACATTCCATTCGCATGGGTAATCGGATTAACCCTTGGAATTACCGGTTAATTTATTCAGTTATGGCAATACCGGAAATCATGGCCTATCGTGCTATGAGTGTTTTCTTGAGCGCTATGATGGTATTTTCAACAGTGATATTACCTCTGAATACAGTTGATGCTCACTCGCCAATTATAGGTCGTTCTAATACAATTGATGTAGATAATGATGGATTTGAAGATTCGCAAGATGAATGCCTTAATTCAACTCAAAATTGGACTGTGTACTCTAACTATTTCGACATCGTAAACTATACTAGTAATGCAATGGAGATTGTAGGAGGTTTTGATTTTGCCATTGACAGCCAAGATAGATTACACATTGTTCGAGTCCAAGACGGATATGGAACTGGTGAGTGGTATGTGAATTATTCTAGATATAGCATTAATGAAACTAGTTTAAATTTAGAATACTCTGATTTGCTAGCTGGTCCTGGTGGGGTTGAATTTGGTAATTATCTGTCGATGGTATTGGATAGTAATGACTCTCCTAAAATCATCTTCACTAGTAGCCAAGTTGTCTCCGCTTCTTGGGTTTGGCTGTCTTTGAATTTTGTAGAATGGAATGGTTCATCTTGGCATGTTTCAAATTTTGGTACAACTTCGCCAGGATCGAGCGTGGCAAATTATGGGTTTCATGTCGACATGGCAATCAATGATTTTGATGAAATTTTCATAACATATATCGGTCCAGTTACTAATTCTTGGCCTGCAGGGAACCAACCTATTCACTTGTTGAGTAGAACTGGTAATAGCTCAGAGTTTTCATCTAATGGCCAAATACTTACAGCCAACAAAAGTGGAGGCAGTGGCAATGGGCATGAACTCACAATTGGAATTCTCAATAACTCACCAATCGTTTACTATTCTGGAACGATTTACTTCAATGGGATTTCTTCTTTTGTCAGCAATGGTCCTGACGGAGCGAATTTGAACTATAACCGCTCCAGAGCAGAAATTGTAGTTGATCAAAATAATGTAATACACATCATTGGAACTGTTGGTACGTCTCAGGTTTATTCAATAATCAATTCATTTAATCACAATAGTAGTAATCAATCAGTTTTAGACCTGCATTACGGCAGTAATGGGCGGGGAGGGTCGATTGCATTCGATTCAAATGACCAGCCACATTTATCTTACCACGTCACATATATTAGTCCAACAGGAGATGAAAATTCCACTGATTATTTAATGCAATATACGCGAACATCAGTATTACGAGTAAACTCAACTGATAAACCATTTATTCTTTTTAGTGACTGGAGTAGTGATGCATTGGTACTGATGTCTCGAACAGGTGATCCAACATACTCTCACTCAGATAATGATGGGTGTGATGATACCGAAGATGACCACCCTCACGATTCGACCCAGTGGATTGATTCAGACGGTGATGGATATGGAGATAATATGACTGGAAATAATCCAGATTTGTATCCAAATGATTCAACACAATGGAACGATACAGACGGTGATGGATATGGAGATAATATGACTGGAAATAATCCTGATTTGTATCCAAATGATTCAACACAATGGAACGATACAGACGGTGATGGATATGGAGATAACTTGAATGGGACAAACGGTGACCAATTACCTCTTGACCCCTCAGATTGGCTTGATTTCGATTCGGATGGTATTGGAGATAGTTCCGACCCAGATGATGATAATGATGGCTACAATGATTCAATAGATGTTTGGCCATTTGATAATTGTTCATGGTTTGATCGAGATTCAGACGGTAAACCTAATGTGATTTTGCAGGGATGTGAGACTTCTCTCATTGAAGATGGAGATGATGATGGAGATACTAAATTAGATCAAGATGATTTTTGTCCCGTTGGAGAAATTGATTGGTTGAGTGGAGCTGTAACAGACCATGATGCAGACGGATGTCGAGACGATGGCGAAGACCTCGATGACGATAATGATGGATTAAATGATTCCATTGACCTTTGTGCACGAGGGCATGTGGGATGGGTGTCAAATCCGAGTGCTGATGCTGACAATGATGGTTGCCATGATTCAATCGAAGATAATGATGATGACAATGATGGAGTTAGTGAACCAGGAGATCAGTGTCCAAATACTCCAAGTGGAGTAACTGTAGATGCACAAGGATGCCCACTCGATTCAGACAGTGACGGAGTTGCAGATTACCTTGACAACTGTTCCAACACACCTAGTGGAGTAATTGTTGATACCAATGGATGCCCAGTTGATAGTGATGGAGATGGTACTCCTGATTATCAAGATTCATTCCCTAACGATGCTAACGAAACTATGGACAGTGACGGAGACGGAGTGGGTGATAATTCCGATACTTTCCCTAATGATGCTAACGAAACTATGGACAGTGACGGGGACGGAGTCGGTGACAACTCTGACTCATTCCCTAACGATGCTAACGAAACTTCAGATAGTGATAGTGATGGGATTGGTGATAATTCAGATGAATGTCAATCTAGTGACCCAATGGATGAAGTTGAGAGTGATGGTTGTGTATTGAAAACTTCAACATCTGAAACTTCTAGTTTAGTAACTCCAGCAATTATTGGAATTAGTACTGGTGTAATCTTACTAATCATATTGGCAGTCGTATTGATTAGAAGAACTAGTGGTTCTATTGAGGAAGAGAGACCGTTTGATCAAGAGCTTAAACCCGTCAATAGCCCAATAGAGATAGATTCTGCACCAGAAATAGAATCTCAAGATACAAATCCACCCGAGAGCGAAATTGGAGTCCTAGGCGAGGACGGATATTATTGGCTTGAATGGCCAAGTGCGAATGGTTCGTGGTATTATCGAGCACCAAGTGAGACAACTTGGAATTATTTCGAAAAATAATTCGAGAGGGGTCCCCTCTCGAAATACGTAGTTTGGATGGGTAGTCTCAAACAAGAGTGTGTACAAGGGTCCCCCTCGTAGTCCTATACGACATCGAGGGTATCCATAGCATCGTATACATACACAAGGGGGGCCCTTTGAAATTGTAAATCCGTTTCAATGGTTACTCGGATAGACCCTATTTCTTCGCCCATCCTGCTGCTGCATAGATAATCAACACTGTTCCTACAACAAGCAAAGCGGGCCAACCAAAGGAGATTATTGCAATGAATGCTATTCCTGCACCAATACCAACCCTTACTTTCACAAGAGGATCATGAATATCCTGGCCAGGACGGAACCATTCCCAAGGCCTAAACGAGGGAAAAATATTGCGTATCTCGATAAATGTTGTGAACAAAAACACGGAAAGACTGCCTCCCCAGAATAAAAGAAGCTCGATAGTTGAAAGGTTACTTCGACCCGCACCAATAAGACCAAAGAAGATTAAGGTCAATGACAAAGTCAGCATTGTTCGATTCAAATTAAAAAAACCATCCACGTCTATAATTGCATATCTACCGAGAGATTGATCAATCTTTTCGCTTTGAATAATTACATTCTCAATCAGTTCATCGAATTCATTGTCAATCTCAGACTGGATTCCATCCTCCGGTTCAGCGTCAGGTAAGAATGACAGAAGCAGCGCTAGCGCTCCGAAAAGGAGAAGCAGTATGAAAATAATTACAGATACAATGAAATTCCAAAACCCAAAGTCACCACCTCTGAATAGACTGTTCCAAAAGGATTGGTCTTTTTTTAACATATCAGGATTCATCAAACTATCCACAATTATGATACCAAAAAGAGCCACTAAACATATCCAAGGAAGAAACCATCCACCCCCATTCTCCTCTTCTTCTCCAGACTCAGGCTTATTCTCCATGATTTATGTGATGGGACCTCGGGGTTAAATCCATTCCCTGCAAGCCGTAACGAACAAGTGGTTTACTTCTACTTGCGTGGGAATACGAAAAACACCCTTGTGAATGGATTCATCCTATTGATGTATTTGCTATGGGACATATTGATGCGTACGGTTGATACGTATACGATTTCGAGAGGACCCATGTGTACATACGCCATCAGGTTCAGTCTAAGAACGAATCTAAGATTCATTCCACACACGATATCCATCTTCGGTTGAATACCAGTGCACTCCATCGTTCGTACGATACCAATGTGTGCCGTCTTCATCGGTTTCGAGCCATTCTCCATCAGGAAGGTCTTCCCAAGTTTCGACATGATTTGGTTTAGATCGAGAGGCTACTTCAGAGGCGAAGTTGTTCTTCGGGGGTTTTAGAGATGCTTTCGCAATTTCTTCATACATTTCCTCCTCCTCAAACCAATCCTCATCTTCTCTCTTGGATCTTTTCAAAATAAGAACCACAACAGCAGAAAGGATGAGAAGAGAAATTCCTATTGTGCCAACCAGCATTGTATTGCTGCTCGATTCCGTTTTAGATTCAGCAACATGTGTGTAATTTTCACTCTTGTCACAAATGAGGTTAGAATTCAAATCAGGAGGAGTATCGGTCTCATCGAGCGAGTCGCTCAAACATTCCAATTCAACAGCATCGGACCATCCATCATTGTCGTCATCAGTGTCCGCATTATCGCCTAGTCCGTCACCATCGGTGTCATTATTTTCAGTGGAATCCATTGGAAACATATCAGAGTCATCGGCATATCCGTCGTTATCATCGTCGAAGTCTGCATAATCTCCAATCCCGTCACCATCACTATCACTCTGTTCAAGTTCATCGAATGGAAACAGGTCGTCCAAATCATCAACGCCATCATTGTCATCATCAATGTCTGCATTGTCACCTAATCCATCCATGTCATAATCTGACTGCTCGCCGTCATCAAATGGGAAAGCATCATTGCTGTTTATCACTCCATCATTATCATAGTCAGTTCGATTTTCATAGTCTTCATCTAAACTGATTTGTAAAATCTCATCTCCTAAATTTACGTATACCTTGGATTCAGAGAAAATTGGTATGGAACCAAAGTAGCAATTGAGACTGCTTTGGTCACAATCTTCTTGAGAGGTGTAAAGTTCGCTCAGATACCAAGAATCATCGTGTAAAACTGCATGCATCAAAGTATCTCTAGTGACATCAAGGTAGTGAGCGTAAAACAGATGCACATCTCCATTTGGGCTAATCTCGAGTGAGCATAACATTCCTGTTTGAATGGACTCATTCGTAGTAATGGTTGTGATTGACCATTGAAGAGGTTCTTGGTTCAATGCAAATTCCGCTAAAGAAGTTGAATTACTAATGTACATGAGAGATTCACTCACTGTGTCGTAATAACAAACGTGGAGCTGTTCGTTTAATCCTAAGGTTGAGGAATGAGGTGCGAAACTAATACGGTCATCCCACCATGTCGGTATATCAATTTCACTCGGTATGTCAATTTCGCTCCCAAACCAATCAGTAGAGTTTGGGTTTTTGATCATCAAGGACAGTCCATGATTATTGTAGTATGTCAAATACAGCCTGTTTTCAGAATCCATATTCAAGGATGTGGCAGACAATTCATTCGCATTCCAAGGAGTTGAGGTAATAGTGAAGTTTGAAGTATTTTCATTTTCAAGTGTCCAATGCTTGAAATAATCATTTATATTTTCACCATCGATTCGATGGACATATGTCAAATGCACTTTACCGCCAGCTTCAACCGCTAATTGAAGCGAACCGAAACTTTCGTCCCACCATGACCGCTCTTCCGTCGAATCTGAAATTACAACTTGATTCTCCCAATTTGTACCGTTAAAATAAGCGTAATTGACATTCTGAACTTCATAGCCCGCACTCAAAGGATCGCTTCCATAGGTTACCCATTCTTTCGAAATATAGGCTAAATGAATATTACCGCCATCATCCTGTGTTATGGCATGATTCTCCAGGCCTCTACTTCCAAAACCTGCCTTACTGAAATAATTCATTTGGTTACCATCAAACACAGCGTAAAATGAGCCAGCATTCGGATGAGTTAACTTACAAGCATAGTAGCCGACTTCAGTGGAGTAATCAATAGATTCACAATCACTGTTGGATATGTTGAAAACTTCAATATTGGATGAACTGTATTGAGGTTGAGAATAAGAGTCCAAATTTATAGTGCTATAATCTGACGCATTCAATGAAGAAATTCCCACAGTGAGCGATAGAAGAATCATTAAACTGAGGAAAACTGACTTCAGTACCTTATCGCCCATAATGATAATTCCGAGTTTTGATATAAAAGTTAGATGCTGCTACGGAAACATTTAGCCTCCGGCACAAAGGTACCTGTGGTAACGATGACATGTGCAAGTGAAGGACTACTGGGGGATGGATTGAATTTTTGAACTGACTTGAAAAATAGGCAGTTTTCATGCCGGAGAGCCGCTAAATGTTGCAAACATTAGCAAATACCAAAATGGAACGATGAACGACAGAGCGTAGAAAATTGAATTCTTCAAGGTTAGCATGCCTTTTTTGTATTGTTTTATGGTAAACTTGATCAGGTAAATCGAGTAAATGGGTAAGAGAATCATCAAGCACATCCCACTGTAAATGAAGAGATAATATCCGGCGAAACGGTCTGGTCCCATTGAGGTCAGATACATCAGAAAAAAGACAAATGGAACATATCCCAAAGCAATCGTTGGTATTATAGAAGAAACGTTCAGCGCTATTGGACTCTTTTCATCATACGATATGTCTTCAACTGGAGCGGATAAATCAAATAATTTTCTCATTGTAAACCTCCATTATAACAGAGACAATATCCTGCTGTCTAAATTCAAGGGCATACCAACCCTCGAATTCACACTCCTCTTTGTCCACAGTAATTTCTACACATCAAAACCAATAGTCTTTGCTACGTTAAATGAGTACAAGTTATTTCATGGATTCTGTTGTAAATGGGGTGCATCTCTATGAGCGTGAGACTGGTCTTGAATTTTAACGAATCGTGGCAATTGGAATCATGTCATAGCTGCTCTCATATCGAGTTCATCAATGACCAATTTCCTTGTTGGATTTTTCTTTGAGTTGCTGTTTTGGTGGGATGGGGCTTGAACATACTTATTTGAATGAAATCAAAAAACCAAGCAGTGTGAATACTCTGTTCGACCAGTTTTTAGGTCAAAGTGTAAACGAAAAGTTACGCGTTGCTTGTATTCGTACTGCAATTCTTGGTTTTCTTTTTCACCTTCTGCTTTGTTTCATGTATCAGTTTGAATGGATTGCTTTCTCTGATAAGACCAGCGGACTGTTTGATTCATATCTTGATTCTTTGTACACTCCATTTTCTATATTCTTAGCCTATGAAGTGTACGAATTGATACGCACAATTCCTAAGTCGTTTACCAATTCTATTGGCAAACAATTTGAAATTATTACTTTGCTGGTGGTTCGAGATATTCTCAAAAGACTGTCTGATATCGACGCATCTGTCTCTTCAACAATTGATGGCAGTATCACCACTTTGGCTACCGAGTGTGTTGCTTTTGTCGTCCTGTTTTGGACAGCTCTTTTCTTTAACAATGTTCAACGAAATGTCGGGATATCTTCAAACGACAATGAAGAATTAACGAAATTTATTTCACAGAAGAAGCAACTCGCAATTTTACTTCTGTTTGTGTATGTCGTGATCGCTTGTTACTCCCTCTCGACTTGGTCTTACGCTCTGTTCCAGGGTGATGGGAGTACGAACCGTATGATCTTCTTCTTGGATTTCTTCACGGTACTCATCATGGCAGACATCCTCATACTCCTGCTCTCATATCAGTACATTACCGATTTTTCCCACCTTGCCAGAAATACAGGTTTCGTCTTGTCGACGGTTATCTTGCGTGTAGCAATTGCAAGTCCAGGAATTTCGGGAGCAATCCTGTTTACGCTTGCTGGATGTTTGGGTTCATCTGTTCTCTTCTCGGGAATGATATTCAACAAAAAAGATTTGAGTAGTTTTTCTGAATCAGAATAAATTTTCACTTGCATGATTTCCTGCAGGCATATCTCGAATTATTCAAAAGAAGTTCTTAGAGAATAATTCGGGGTAGTTCTAATATACACTAATTTTAACGAATATGCATGGCAGATGTAGGCTCGCCTCTCTCCTATTATCTCCGAACAATGGGGACCTATATTGGATATTGGAACATTCTTGCAATATTCAGCATTCTTTCAGGGATATTCTTAATATTCCTCGCTTATTTAATTCTCAAAGCCAATCCTCAAAAAGCGAAGAATCGTTTTATGGCTCTCATGCTTGTTACTGAAGCAATTCGATGTTTCACTGCCATGCTGTTTTGGTTGTATGCATGGCCTGAAGAAGCCCTCAATTTCTTGAAACCTGCCCGTGTTGCATACTATACCATGTCACTCCAACTTTTCATACTCTACATGGTTGCAGCAACGTTCTACAGTGAGAAAAAATGGGCGAAGCAAATATCTGGATTTTTTAAATTACATGGATTGTACGTCCTTCCTGTTTTCTGCTTGAGTGTTATTCTTATTGCGAGTCACTTTTTGGGGGGAACCAATGTTGCAATTGGTGACATCAGTTGGATTTACTGTGAAAGCGTTGGACCAGGACAGGGTACTACATACTCTGGAGAGCCGTTACCATTCGAGCCGGGATGCTCTGAAGAATTTGAATCAATATATCCAATGACATTTACAAATGTGGTCATAGGGCCACTAAGCCAGGTTTTGCTCTTCGTCCCACTACTCGGCGCTGTTGTTGCAACTGTCGCCCTTTCACGTTCAAAGAACAGAATTCTCAATGCCAAAGATTCAAACTTGCTCGGTGAAGTCAAAGCAGTTCGATTAGGGTTTATCGGCAAGACCGTTTTACAAATCACAACAACATTGATTCTATTTTCGATGATTTCAATTATTGGCGGACCCCCTACCCTAGAAATCAATCCATTTAATCCAAATATTGAGATCACGAAAGCATTGTACATCCTACCACCATTGATGCCCACTGCAGTAGTTTTGGCCGCTTTATTTGAGGGAATAATCTTCACTTACGCAGTTATCAAAAACGATATGTTCGGAATCGATGAACGTCTGCGAAAGACATTCACGACGACAATTTTTGCAGGTTCAGGTGCAGTTCTCTTTTTGATGAGCACTGAACTCATGGAGTCAGTGTTTAATCAGGGTTGGATTGGAGGTGTATTCATTGGATTGACTTTTATCTTGATGAGAAAACCAATTTTATCAACACTAGGGGTTTTCTCAACAAAGCTCATCCCCGAATCTCATACTCAAGAAGAGTTAGGTTATCTTGAGATGTATTCGCTTGCGATGAAGGATAGCAGAATCACCGTGAATGAACGCTCAATGCTAAATTTGCAGGCGACTGCCTATGGAATAGACGTGGATAGAAAGAACTATCTTGAACACTGGTATGATGAATTGCAAAGACTTGGCGAAGGTAATACCGACTTGGCCAAAAGGTATGGTAAAAGTGGAATAAATATGATGAGCGTTTTTGCAACAACTGGTGAAGCTCCAATCGACGAAAGAGAAATCAAAAAAGCATTTGAATCAATGGACACCAACAACGACAATCTCATTTCTCCAGAAGAGTTTTCGGCAGCTCCGGAGGTGTTAAAATTGCCTCCAGAGTCACGTTCAAAATTGTTCAAAGAAATAGACTTGAATGATGATGGCGTTATTCAATACGATGAATTCAAAATTCAGGCACAGATTACTGAATCTGAGGTTCTGGATATGAGTAAAGAAGATGCATACATAGAAGCATATCAAGTGGCAATGGAAGATTTAATCATAACCGAAGATGAGCGAAAGATGTTGAAAATACAAGCCAAAACGCTTGGTATCTCGACTGAAAGGGTTACAGAGTTAGAACGAAAATTCAACCTCGATTTAGGACTTGCGGAAAGTGAATAATTCGAGACTTTCATTACCACCGAAGACTTAAGACAACATTTACGAGTATGATCACTAGGATTGCGATTACAAATATGGCTATGAATGGTAATGCTGCAAGTTTTATCCCAGCAGTTTACGTGAATCTTCGATCAATAGGTTTTAGCGAGAATCACACGGCGCTTGGTCATTTTACCACTCATGTGGCATGGAACTTCTTCTTCAAAATCTTCAGTTGAATCGCCGAGGAATGTCATTCCAGTCGCACGTTCAATCGCTTCTGCATGTGCGTCAGTTCCATCGAATGGAATTTGATAGATTTTACCATCTTCAATTTCACCTTGCATGACCCAATTACCGTCATTTTCTTCAAAGGCAGGGAGAGGTTGTATGACATCTTCCATGTGAGCTGAAGAACGCTTGCGTAATTCCGTGGCAATTTCATCTAAAATGGCATGACAGGCATTTGGTAAATCATCCATAGGAATCGGTTCTTTTCCTCCAGTACGGCGCGCTGCGAATGCAGTTCCTTGAGCAATGTCTCGAGGACCGACATCAAGTCGCAGTGGAACACCCTTGATTTCCCAATCGTAATACTTCTGACCAGCATGGATATCTCGAGAATCAACTTTCACCCGAAGTCCGTGTTTCTTGAGCGTGGCTGCCATGTCATGTGCAACTGCAACGGTGTCGACATCCGAGTTCTTTCGAATCATTGGGCAGATGACCACTTGGAATGGCGCAACTGCAGGTGGCATAATCAACCCGTTTTCATCACCGTGCATACCAACAACTGCCCCGAGTAATCGTTCCGACATTCCATAGGTTGTCTGGTGACAAAATTCTTGCTTTGCTTCGAGATTCTCATAGGAGAGGTCGAATGCTTTGGCCCACTGGTCACGATAATGGTGGCATGAAGCAACTTGTAAGGTTCTTCCATTCGGCATTACAGCATCAATTCCGATAGTGTACCATGCCCCAGGGAATGTATCCCAGACCGGTCGCTTTGCTTTGATAATTGGAAGGCACAAGTCGTGCATGAGATTATCCACAATCTCAAGGTCTTGAGCGATTTGTCGAGACGCATCTTCTTCATCTGCGTGTGCAGTGTGAGCTTCAAAGAAATGAATCTCTCTCACACGAATGAATGAACGAGTTTGCTTAGTTTCATATCGGAATGTGTTGACCATTTGGTAGACTTTGAGTGGTAAGTCTTTGTGCGATCGTATCCATAATGGGAACATTGTATACATGGCTGTTTCAGAAGTAGGACGTAGAAACATCGGAATATCCAATTCATTTTCCCCAGCATGTTTAACCCAATAGACTTCTTTCTTGAATCCACCTTCTTCATCTTCATCACGCAAATCATCTGGGTCGACACCTTCTTCACGCGCTCGCTTTAATCGAGCAACCAGAGCATTTTCTTTTTCCAAGAGATTTTCTGGAATGAGTAGTGGGAAATTCACTTCTTCATGGTCTGTTCGCTCCATCTCTGCATGAGTGAGTGCATCGATAAGTTTCATGGTTTTCCAACCATAGGGACGCCATACATCCATGCCCTTGATAGGATAACGTTTGTCGACTAATTCCGCAGCCTCGACCATGAACGGATACCATTCATTGAAATTGTCAGCCTTAGATGGAATACCGCGCTTGGCCTTGCCTGGTCCTTGGCTCATGAATGCACTTCGGTCAACACTCTCTCATCAAGATGACGCTTGAATTGTCCGCATAAACTCAATTCTTATCGGTCCATTGCTGTCATTGAGCAATACGATTGAGGTAAAGCAATCCAACGACTGCGGTGAGAAACCACGCGATTTCCAGAATAAAAAAGGCCCATTCATCAATCAAATAAGCACGAATTGCAAGAAGTCCAGAACCGACGGCCATAAGCACAAGATAGAGCGGAGACTTACTTTCAATCACGTTTCGAGTTTCTAAAAAGAAAGCAACGAGAATCAAAATCATTCCCAAGTATGCAACGAGTTCAGTATTCATGTCGATGAACATCGCCAACACGATCACTTTCTACGCATTGCCAATATGGCGATACCAAGAACGACAACAGCAACGATGTCTGGAATACCATAGGCTCCAGTCTGAACAGGTTCAGACCAGCCGTATCCCGTATTGAGTTTGTAAATCTCCATCAAGTTAAGACGAGTATATCCATCTGCAGGGCATAAATCTCCGCTTTGACAGAAACTACCGGCCACGTAGGACCAAATTCCAAATAAATTGAGTATGACAAAACCAAAACCTGCAAAGGCTATTTTCTGCACGATTCCAGATTTCTTCTTTTCGGCAACCACGGGTGGAGCAAGTTCAGGTAACTCCATTCCCCCAACTGGTAATGCTGGAGCGATATCGCCAATCACTTCAATCAACATATCCGTTGGTGGTGCCACCTCAGTAACTTCAGTTGCACCGGTGTGGGCTACAAAATCTCTGGGCTTTGATGTGATGACTGGGTCGATTTTAATCCCGTAAACACGCTCAGCCAGACTGACTAAAATAGGGTCATCAGCAATTTCTTCTGGAGAAAAATCACCCGACAAAAGTCGATTCAGCATTTCTCTATTGGATGACATTATGCCGGCTCCCGTAAGTAAGCGGGTGAAGCCTTCCTTCAAGAAGCCTCCTTAAGCGTGAAATGCATTGATTCAAGCATTTCCGGCTTTTTCGACTTCAGCCCAATCCTTCATGAAACCTTCAAGACCTCGGTCAGTAAGTGGATGCTTCATCAATTGACGGAAGGTTTTGGCCGGCATAGTTGCGGTATGGGCGCCTAACTGAATGCATTGCAAAACATGCGTTGGATGGCGTATTGATGCTGCCAATACTTTGGTCGTGATGTATGGATAGTTCGCCCAAGTTTCCATAATCTCAGCGATAAGATTCATTCCATCGTGTCCAGTGTCATCAATACGTCCAATGAATGGAGATACATAGGTAGCACCAGATTTTGCAGCCATTAATGCTTGAGCAGCAGAAAAAATGAGGGTGACATTGGTTTTAATCCCATCTTGTGTCAACACTTTGGTAGCAGCAAGTCCTTCTGGTGTGCACGGTATCTTGATGATGACGTTCTCAGGCAATTCTGCTTTGAGTGCTCGTCCTTGCTCAATCATTCCCGCAGTATCCATTGCTGTCACTTCTGCAGAGATCGGGCCATCACAAATCGAGGCAATTTCGGCAACAACTTGCTTGAAATCACGTCCGCTTTTCTTGATCAATGAGGGGTTAGTCGTCACACCGTCAAGGATTCCCCAAGCGGCGATTTCTCGTATTTCGTCTACATCTGCTGTGTCAAGGAAGAACTCCATGTGACAATGTTGTTGAAGGCACTCTTTCAAGTATTTGCTTGAAACATTCGCTCAAATTTCATACGAAGTATATTTTTCAGAACTTCCCTTACTCTTTGAAACAGGATATTTCAACCGGTTTTTGACGATTTTTTGATGCATCACTTCTATTGGTTCAAGTCCGAGAACAGAACATAATCGCAAACAATAGACCATGACATCTGCTAATTCATCACCGATTGCAGTAATGAGTTCTGGATTTTCTTTCACTTGCTCAGGCGTTGGATTATCCCACTGTATTGTTTCATTCAATTCACTCGCTTCGATGGATACTGAAGACATGAGGTTTTTCACACTGTGAAACTGTTCCCAATCACGTTCTTTGGTAAATGTATCAATAAGATGAATTGTATCTTCAAGGGTATCGCTCGAGGCCATGAATCGCTCACAGGTAACTCAAATAAAGTATTTATCAGATGAATTACTTACGTGAGATTGCTTCCTTAGCTGCATTTGCTATGTATGGAGCAGATATCCCCATCACTTCGAGCATTTCATCTGCTTGGCCAGATTCACCGAATCGGTCGGGCACACCCACCATTTCGAGCGGTGCAAAAGAATTGGCAACGATGTATTCTGCTACAGCACTGCCAAGTCCACCGATGACATTGTGGTCTTCAGCCGTCACAAGAGCACCACATTGTGCGACCAGACTATCAATCAATTCACCATCTATTGGTTTGAGTGTATGCATATCGACAACAGTAGCGTTGATACCTTCTTCAGCAAGTGCTTCAGCAGCCTTGAGTGATTCTGATACTAATACACCACAAGAGATAATGGCTACATCATATCCTGTCTCTTATACACATCTCCGAGCCCACGAGACCGTACTAGATCTCGTATGCCGTCTTCTGCTTGAAAA